>NZ_JWGX01000042.1:0-20365 GCF_000813075.1 Shewanella sp. ECSMB14102 | reverse complement strand
TACGCGTTCAAACTCAGTTCCAAACCCAAAATCAGCCCAAAGCAGTGCCACCCGCTGCGGCGTCAGAGCTTTTTGATCCCCAACCCCCCATGGCCTTGTATGACAGCCGGAAGCTGGTTATACATTCGGCCTGTCCCGCCGCTCAAGCAAAAGGCGTTACAGCTGGGATGAGTATCGGCAGCGCTCAGTCGCTGCTCGGAGAGTTGCAACTCTGGCCGCTGCAGGAGGTGGACAGCGAGGCGTTGCGGGATTGGTTATGTCAGTGGAGCTATGATTTCAGCGCCAGAGTCTGGCCGCCGTTGTTATCCGGGCTTACCGAACAAGCGGCTCAAAGTGCGGCCGATGCGCGCTGGCCTACAGATACCCTGCTGCTGGAAGTGGGATCCATGGTTAAACTGTTTGGCAGTTTGAGCGCCATTGTCGAGGCTTATCTCAACGAAGTCGCCGACTATGGTCTGGAATGCTCATTGGTGCTGGCACACAGCCCGCTGGATGCGGCGATATTGGCGCGGCATACTCACGTCGGCATCAGCGCGGTATCAGCTGCCTTCATGAGCACGCCCACAGCTGAAAAAGCCGGGCGCCTCAAGGTGCATCACGGCTTACCGCCGGATTTACCACTGGATTTGCTGCCATTGACCCAAGAGGAACGGCAGCGGCTCGGCGCGCTTGGGCTGACGACTCTAGCCATGCTTGATGCCTTACCCCTTGCCGAGTTGGGGCGGCGCTTTGGTCAAGGTTTGCTGCAGCTGCTGGCACAAATCCAGGGGCGTTTGCCCTGTTGCCGCAAGGGATATGAGTTACCCGAACAGTTTCAGGCCAGGTTGACCTTGCTGCATGATGTTGAGTGGGTTCAGGGATTGCTGTTTCCATTGCAAAAACTGCTGGGGGAATTGGCAACCTATTTGCGGATCAGGCAGTTGGCGGTGCAACAGTTGGAGCTGTGGCTGAAGTTTCGCGAGCCAGAGACCCCGGCGCTGCAACTGACACTCAACTTCAACTATCCCTTCGGGGAATATCAACTGCAGGGACTATCTCAGCTCTGCCGCTTACAGCTGGAAGGATTGCAACTGCCGAGCCCGGTCGTCGATATTGAGCTGCGAGCCAAGCAGTTTGTGTCGCAGCAGCAGGGCAGTCGAGAGTTGACCGAGTCCAGAGAAGGGCAGCAGCAGGATGCCAATCAATTACTCGCCAGATTACAGGCCAGGTTAGGTAACCATAAGGTGCGCTCTTTGGTGTTGGCGGCCGATCCCATGCCTGAACTGGCCAGTACAGCGACTCCCCTGACTCGCTGGCCACCACCGGCAAGGCCGCCCGTTCAGCCGTCGCTGGCGCTGCGGCCTCTTTGGCTGCTGCAAGAGCCGCAAGCCATTGCTCCTGAAGCCGTGGAGCTGCTTAGGGGGCCGGAAAGGTTACAGAGCCCCTGGCATTCAGGGCCTTTTCCCTGCCGGGATTATTTTCTTGCCCATCATAAGGAGAGCGGCGGTCTGTGTTGGCTGTTCCGCACCGCTAATGGGCTCTTTCTTCATGCTTGGTTCAGCTGATGTACGCCGAATTGCATGCTATTTCCAATTACAGCTTTTTGCGCGGGGCTTCCCACCCGGATGAGTTGGTGCAGCAGGCTGCCAAACTGGGGTATGAGGCCATCGCCATTACCGATGAGTGCTCTCTGGCGGGTGTGGTCAAGGCGCATGAGGCCGCCAAACAAAGCGGTATCAAGCTGATTGTCGGCGCCGAATTCCACCTGCCGGAAGGCTGCCTGGTGCTGCTGGCAAGAAATCGCCGGGGTTATGGTCTTATCAGCACTCTGATAACTAAAGGGCGGCGCCGGGCCGAAAAGGGCAAGTATCGGTTAACCCTAGATGATTTTGCGGCCATTGACCGCGGCTGCTTTTGCCTGTGGCGGCCGCCATCAGTGAGCGAGTTGCTGGTGCAAGCCGACTTGCAAAGCACTGAGCACCAGAGTCTTGGTCAGCAGAATGTCGATAATCAGAACTCTAAAAACCAGGGAATAGGCAACCAAAGCCCAAGTCAGCAAACCCCTTGGCTGACGCAGCTGCAGCAGCGCAGTCTGGCACAGTTGAATACCCTGACGGCACGGGTTAAAGCCGCGTTTTCACTGCCGCTTTATCTCTTGATGGAGCGGCAACTGCAACCCGGAGAGGCCTGGTATCTCGAGGCCTGTGAGGCGCTGTCGAATCGTTTTTCCCTCCCCTGTGTCGCCGCCGGTAATGTGCAGATGCATCTTGCCGAGCGGCAAAGGTTGCACGATGTACTCAGCTGTATCCTCCATGGCTGCGCCGTGCCCATGGCCGGCGAGCTGTTATCGGGTAATGCCGAGATGGCGCTTAAGCCGATAACTGCTATGGCCAGGCGTCACCCTCAAGCCTGGTTGGCAAGGAGCTGTGAGCTGGCGTCCCGGTGTCATTTCAGTCTGGATGAACTCAAGTATGAGTACCCGGCCGAGTTGGTGCCAAGCGGCCTAAGTGCCAGTGAATATCTGGCGCAAGAGGTGGAAAAGGGCGCCAGCAGGCGTTTTGGCGAGGCGGTTCCACCTGAAGTGCAGACTCAGTATCGGCGCGAGCTCAAGCTGATTGCCGAGCTCAATTATGAATACTTTTTCCTGACCATCTATGACCTGGTCTGTTTTGCCGCCAGGCAAGGGATACTGCATCAGGGACGAGGTTCGGCCGCCAACTCTGTGGTCTGTTATTGCCTCGGGATCACCGAGGTGGATCCCACCAAGGTCAACATGCTGTTTGAGCGTTTTATTTCCAAGGAGCGCCATGAGCCGCCGGATATCGATGTCGATTTTGAACATGAACGCCGCGAAGAGGTGATCCAGTATATCTACCAAAAATATGGCCGTGAGCGTGCAGCCCTGGCCGCCAGTGTGATCACTTATCGTTTCAAGAGTGCCATGAAAGATGTTGGTAAGGCTCTGGGGCTCAGCGAGCAACGGCTGGATGAGCTGATAGGCGCTGTCGATCGCCGCGATCCGCAAGTGCCTTGGCAGCAGCAGTTGCAACAAGGCAAGCTGTTGCCACAACAAGGTTTGGGGCAGTGGCTGCTGCCGCTGGTGGAGACCCTGATGGGTTTTCCAAGGCACTTGTCGCAACATGTCGGCGGCTTTGTGATTTCGGCCGGGCCATTGGCCGAGCTGGTGCCGGTAGAGAATGCCGCCATGGCCAAGCGCACAGTGATCCAATGGGACAAGGATGATCTCGAGAGCCTGGGGCTGTTAAAGGTCGATGTATTGGCGTTGGGAATGCTGACGGCGATCCGCAAATGTTTCGAGTTGCTCTCCCGCCACATTCATCCCTTTGCCATGTCGGATATTCGCTGGGAAGATCCGGCTGTCTATCGTATGTTGCAGCAGGGCGACAGTATGGGGGTGTTTCAGGTGGAGTCACGAGCCCAGACCAGCATGCTGCCCAGGCTTAAACCCGCCTGTTATTACGATCTGGTGATACAGATAGCCATAGTGCGCCCGGGGCCAATTCAAGGAGACATGGTGCATCCCTTTCTGCGCCGCCGCGATAAAATCGAGTCGGTCACTTTTCCGTCGGCCGAGGTGGAAAATGTATTGTCACGCACTCTGGGGGTGCCCATTTTTCAGGAGCAGGTGATCCAATTGGCCATGGTCGCCGCCGGTTTCAGTGGCGGGGAAGCCGATCAGCTGCGCCGTGCCATGGCCAGCTGGAAACGCAGTGGCGAGCTGGAGCAATTTGAACACAAGCTGCTTCAGGGGATGACGGCCCGAGGCTACAGTGACACCTTTGCCAGGCAGATATTCAGCCAGATCCGCGGCTTCGGCGAATATGGTTTTCCCGAGTCTCATTCGGCCAGCTTTGCGCTCCTGGCCTATGTTTCGGCCTTTCTCAAACACTATTACCCGGTGGCGTTTTGCTGCGCCTTGCTCAACAGTCAACCCATGGGCTTTTACAGCCCGTCACAGCTTATTCAGGATCTTCGTCATCATGGCGGCCTGGTGTTGCCGGTTTGCATCAACCTCAGCCAGTGGCACAGCACACTGGAGCGACAAACCGATGGTTCCTTGGCACTGCGCCTTGGGTTCAGGTTGGTCAAGGGGTTATCCGAGCACAACGCCGCCAAGATAGTCGCGGGTCGGGGCGAGGGCTTTACTCACTTGTCGCAGTTGGCGGCTCTGGCACTGCCAAGGCGTGAGCAGGAGGCGCTGGCCAGCGCCAATGCTTTTGCTACCCTGGGGGGCGATCGTCATCAGATCAGGTGGCAGTTGGCCGCCCGTCAGCAGAGTTTGCCCTTGTTTGAACAGCCGGACGAGGCCGATTTTCGCCCCGAAAGTGCCTTGCCTGAGGTCACTGAAGTCGATGCCTTGCTGGCTGACTACGCCTGTACCGGGCTAACTCTGGGACGCCATCCTCTGGCACTGCTCAGAGAACAGGGGTTACTCGGCAAGTGTCACAGCGCCGCCTCTTTGTGGCAGTGCCGTCATGGCCAGAATGTGACTGTGGCTGGGCTGGTGGTCGGCAGGCAAAGGCCTGGCACCGCCAGTGGAGTCACCTTTATCACCCTCGAAGATGAAACCGGTAATGTTAATCTGGTGGTATGGAGTGATACGGCCAGAGCCCAGAGACAGGCTTATTTGAGCGCCAGGATCCTCAAGGTGAGTGGGGTCGTGGAATTTTCGTCCGGCGTATTACATCTGCTGGCCGGTCGGCTGGAGGATATCTCGGGCAGTATGCACGCGCTGGTGGTACACTCGCGGGATTTCCATTAGCCGATAACTCATTTTAAGCTGCTGTTGCCTGTGAAAATAATCCTGCTGACCCATGAAAGAGAGCTGAATCGAGCCAGTAATACAGCCACCCTGGCGCTTAATGCTTATCCGACTCTGTGTAAGCGGGTACTGTGGGCGCGTAAAGCCCCGGATGCTTGGTTAATGGAGCACTTGTCTTTGGGGCGAACCGCCTTACTCTATCCGCAAACCGAAGAAAGTATTTCGCGAACTCAAGCTACAAATGAAAGCCCAAACTTAAGCCAAAACTTAAGCCAAAACCAAGACCCAAATCCAACTCCAGACCCAAGTTCAAAGCTAAACCCAAGCCCGGCTCAGGGCGCAACATTGCCTCAAGACGCTACTCAGGAAGCCGTTCAGAAAACTGCTCTGAAATTAGGGAAGCCGCTAAATTCGCTGGTCATACTCGATGCAACCTGGCAGGAGGCCGGCAAGATGTATCGCCAAAGCCCCTATCTGCAGTCGCTTGCCAGAGTCGAACTGCAAGCAGAGCAGGGCTCAGCGTTTCGGTTACGGCGCAATCAGCGCCAGGGCGGGTTATGTACCTTGGAATGTATTGCGGCTGTTTGGCAAGACTTGGGTGGAGGCTATAGTATCGCCGCTCGGAGGTTACTCAGTGAATTTAATCAATGGCAAACTGAGATAAGAGCTCCGGCCTAGCTGCACTAGAGTTGGCACAGCAAGCCGGAAGCCGTCTCTCTATGGCGGCGCTGAGTTAAGCCTATTCGCCTGCGTTAGATCACCGTCAGATAAACACACAGGAAATGGCAAACGGCGCCGCCCAATACAAATAGATGCCAGATGGCATGATTGAAAGGGATCGCCTTGGTGGCGTAGAAGATCACCCCCAAGCTGTAGCTCAGGCCTCCGGCCAACAGCAAGTTGAACCCGGCAGTTGACAGGTTATCGATAAGCTCAGGCAACACGGCGACGCAGAGCCAGCCCATAGCCAAATACAATATCAGGCTCAGCGCCTTGAATCTGTGAATAAAGCAGCTCTTGAACACTATTCCCCCCAGTGCCAATAACCAGATGGCTATCAGCACCCATTCTTCCTGGGCATCGGCCAAAGTAATTAACATCAGCGGGGTATAGGTTCCGGCGATTAACAGATAGATGGCGCAGTGATCCAGCATCTTGAGGCGCCGCTTCCACACTGGCTGAGGAATGCTGTGATACAGGGTCGAGCAGAGAAACAGCAGGATAATACTGCTGCCATAGATGGTTACACCTGTTAACTGAATGGCATCCAGCGAATGCCAGCTCTTGAGCAACATCAGCACCAACCCCAGAATGCCGGCAATCACCCCCAAACCATGGCTGACGGCATTGGCTATCTCTTCATTCAGACTATATCCAGCTGAAAATTGGCTATTAAATTGAGATGCAGTGACTGAAGCTTTACTGTTGGGCATGATTGACTCTTCTGGTTCGACCTCATTGAAAGTGAGTCTAACAGCGCTATGGCACTCTGGCTAGATAAAAGTGTACACCTGTTCGCTGAGATTGATTTGTTCTTTAAACCGTATCATCTGCATTTTTTGCAAACGTCTAATACTGCACCTTAACAACTCGTTGCCCGGCTTCCAAGTCGCTTTTTACAGTTAATTTGTTCAGTGGATTCCGTCAGCCTTAGTTGACAAAGGTTTTACCTGTTTTGTTTGAAGCCATCGATTTGAGTTTGTAGCGTAAATTGCTTTTCAAACAAGGGAATGAACTTTTTACCGAGGGTTTTCTCTAACACTGAGTTTACATTTGGCGAAAGATAAATCAGCGGCTTATGCCTCCACATTCAGATAAATTGATTGCCAGCCGAGACGAAAGCCCGGCGACAATGGCAAGCTTGAGCTTCAGCATTCCGGGTAGGGATGCTGCCTTTGAGCTTGATCTGGATGAAATCCTTAACACAGGTTCCTGCCAACCAAGCCATTTTCAAATACATTCGATTGACCCTTTCTTTGACCAATCGCTTTTTAGTCAACAGCTTGGGGTTCAACCCCAATGCCTGGCGCAAGTTGGCATGGCTAAAAAAGCAGAGCAGGGGGATGCTGAGGCAAAGGGCAACGCCTTCAGTAGTTGGACCGTGGCGGGAGCCGCGCACTTAGTGCTATTGCTGGGGTTATCCTGGTTTTGGCAGCAAGCAGAATGGCGAAGAGTGGTGACAGAGCCTGCCACACCCAAGGTGCTGCAATCCTATCTTTATTTCAGTCAGCCCAGCCCAAAACCGTTAACGCCAGTGCCGGAAGCCTTGGCCGAAGAAGCAATAACCCAGCCCAAGGAAGCGATAGAGGTTAAAAAAGCTGACTCAAGCAAGCGTTCTGAGCCACAAAAAAACGAGCAACAAAACACTGAGCCACAAAAGCAGGCCGCCGAAGAGCCGCTGCAAGAGACTGAACAAGTGGCTGTGCAAGAAACTGTTCAAGAAGCTGTTCAAGAAGCTGAGCAAAACCCTCGGAAAGACAGAGTTAAAAACCTGAATGAGCAAAGCGTCCCCAAGATTCGGGATCAAAGCGTTAAACCTATTGGTAGCGTCATTGAAGAAACGAAAAATGCAGCCGTACCTGCGCCAGAGCGAGCAAATGACTTTAAATCGCAGCCGGCAGAGCAAGCTCAGCTGGACTTCAGTTCAAACGCATTAAAGTCTGCCCGAAAAGTATTGCAACACTCTCAACAGCAGGCGCTGCAGCAGCTATCACAGCAATATGCGGATAAGGCTACGGGACGCAAGAGCCTCAGTGAAATGGATGGGGAGATGGAGGTGCTTTGGGTCAATGACGCCGATGATTTCAATAAAGTGGCCAGTCTGGATCTGCCGCTCGACCCTAACCGTATCGTCAAGGATGGTGATACCTGCTATCGGGTCGTCAAGGTGCCGACTCCGCTCAATCCCTACGCCGAAAACTTGGGGTTTCCATTTAAGTGCGGTCAGACAGAGATGGAAAAAGCACTCAAGGAGGCGGTGGCCAGCCGTCTAAAGCGGCTTGGTAAGTGAGTTTTGCAATCAATTTATTTGATTGGAAATAGATTGGTTTCCAGATTTTTGTAAATATTTGCATTAACTTCAAATAATTAACTTGTGATTTTAATGGATTAAATCCTGCGGCGAGTTTTGCTGTCGGGCTTGTTTCCCGCTTCCGCTTGTGCTTATACTCGGCAGTAATCTTGTCGGAGTGCCCTCTGGGCTGAGACCGTTTATTCGGGATCCGTTGAACCTGATCAGGCTAGCACCTGCGAAGGAAACAAGCATTCAGCTGCAGCATTACCGCAGCCACTGCGAGCAAAAATCTATGCCAAAGGCTTTAAAGAGCCGAGGCGATATCTGGCTTCTCCAGCGGACATTGAACTGACCTGAAACCACGAGGTCAGTCTGCCAACACCGCCGGAGGAGGACTCCAAATCAAGGAGTTTAATCAGTCAGCTTGCGCCGCTTATTATTCAACTCTCCTGACAAGCAATTTCATTTTCCAAAAGAGTGAGCTTGCTTATGTCAAATCGTCAATCCAATCGTCGTCAAACCCGAGAGGCCGCCCAGGCTTTTATCGATAACCTTAAACCCTTGCAGCATCCCAATTCACAGAAGCTGTTTGTTCAGGGCTCCCGGGCCGATATTCAGGTTGCCATGCGCCAAATCAGGCAGACAGACACCCGAATACCAACCCAAGATGGCAGCGCGCAATTTGAACCCAATCCCGTTGTACGTGTTTATGATTGTGCCGGCCCTTATTCAGATCCCAACGCGGCTATCAATGTGCGCCAGGGCCTGGATAAACTGCGCCAGGGCTGGATCTTAGAGCGTGATGATACGCAAGAGCTGACCGAGGTCAGTTCCAGTTTTACCCAGCAGCGACTGGCGGATGAAGGGCTGGATCATTTGAGATTCGACGCTTTGCCCAAACCGCGCCGGGCCAAGCCGGGTAAGCGGGTGACCCAATTGCATTACGCCCGCGCCGGCATTATCACTCCTGAAATGGAATATATCGCCATTCGTGAGAATATGGCCCGGGCCAATGAAGCGCTTGCCAAAGATCCGCAACTGGCCCGCAAGGCCAAAGGAGAAGCCTTTGGCGCTATAGTTGCCACGCCGATAACCCCTGAGTTCGTTCGCAGCGAAGTGGCCCGTGGCCGCGCCATTATTCCCGCCAACATCAACCATCCGGAAGCCGAGCCTATGATTATCGGCCGTAACTTTTTGGTGAAGGTTAACGCCAATATCGGCAATTCGGCGGTGACCTCTTCCATCGAGGAAGAGGTGGAAAAACTGGTGTGGGCCACCCGTTGGGGCGCCGATACGGTGATGGATCTGTCCACCGGCCGTTATATCCACGAAACCCGCGAATGGATAGTGCGTAACTCGCCGGTGCCCATAGGTACCGTGCCCATCTATCAGGCGCTGGAAAAGGTCAACGGCATTGCCGAAGATCTCAGTTGGGAAGTGTTTCGCGACACCCTGATAGAGCAGGCCGAACAAGGAGTGGATTACTTCACCATTCATGCCGGGGTCTTGCTGCGCTATGTGCCCATGACGGCCAATCGGGTGACCGGCATGGTATCCCGCGGCGGCTCCATTATGGCCAAGTGGTGCCTGAGCCATCATAAGGAAAACTTCCTCTACAGCCATTTCCGCGACATCTGTGAGCTTTGCGCCGCCTATGATGTGTCACTGTCGCTCGGTGACGGCATGCGCCCCGGCTCGATTGCCGATGCCAACGACGAGGCTCAGTTTGCCGAGCTGGAAACCTTGGGTGAGCTGGTGAAAATCGCCTGGGAGTACGATGTGCAGACCATAATCGAAGGACCGGGCCATATTCCTATGCAGCTGATCAAGGAGAATATGGACAAGCAGCTTGAGTACTGTGATGAGGCGCCTTTCTACACCTTGGGGCCCCAGACCACGGATATTGCGCCCGGCTATGATCATTTCACCTCTGGCATAGGCGCGGCGATGATTGCCTGGTACGGCTGTGCCATGCTCTGTTATGTGACCCCCAAGGAGCATCTGGGCTTGCCTAACAAGGAAGACGTTAAACAAGGGCTTATTGCATACAAAATTGCGGCGCATGCCGCCGATGTCGCCAAAGGACATCCAGGTGCCCAGCTGCGCGACAATGCGTTGTCAAAGGCCAGATTCGAGTTTCGCTGGGAAGATCAATACAACCTGGGGTTGGATCCCGATACCGCCCGGGCGTTCCACGATGAATCCCTGCCTCAGGAGTCTGCCAAGGTGGCGCATTTCTGCTCCATGTGCGGCCCCAAATTCTGCTCGATGAAAATCACCCAGGATGTACGCGACTATGCTGCGTCTCTGGCTGCATCTCAGATGGCTTCGGGGGATTCGTCAGGGCCAGACGCGGCAGAGCGCCAAACCGAGCCTGTGCAGGCAGAAGAACTGATGGCACAGCCGCTGGAAGTACTGGATGCCGAGGCGGGGATGGCGCGGATGTCGGCGCAGTTCAAGGCCGCTGGCAGCGCCCTGTATCAACCGGCAACAGTAGGCGAAAAGCCCTTGTCCAATCCAAAACCCGAATCCAATCCAAAACCCGAGTCCAATCCCAATCCAAAGCCTAAGTCCAAGTCCAAGTCCAAGCCAGAGGCTACACGCTATGAAGAGGAAGCCTGAAATGGCGGCTGATAAAAGGCCGATAGTCTGGAGCATAGCCGGCTCAGACAGTGGCGGCGGCGCCGGTATCCAGGCCGATCTTGCCACCTTGAGCAATCTTGGCTGCCATGGCTGCTCTGTCATCACCACTTTGACCGCCCAAAGCAGTGTGGCAGTGACGCTAACCGAGGCGGTGAGCGAGGAGATGTTGCTGGCGCAGCTCAATGCTCTGCTCAGTGACTTGCCGCCCAAGGCGATAAAAATCGGCTTGCTTGCCAATCAAGCGCAGCTGCAGCTGCTTTGTGACTGGTTGGCTCGGCACCTGCCTGATGTTCCTTTGGTGGTCGACCCTGTCATGGTGGCCAGTTGCGGCGATGCACTCTCTAAGAGTACTGCAACGGGCGCAGCGCGGCTGGATTACCGGCCGCTGGCGGCGCTCGCCACTGTGCTGACCCCCAATATTCACGAGCTGGCATTGCTGAGTCGCAGCGATATTCATGACTTTCCTTCCTGGCAAGATGCGGCAACTTGCCTGGCAAACGAACTGCCTTGCCATCTCTTGGCCAAGGGCGGGGATTTCGAGGCGGGGATCGTGCGCGGTCTGGCAGAAGACTTATTGCTTTTTAAAGACTTGCCTCACAGCTCCGGGTTGCATCAACGGCAGGGGTTTGTGTTGGCGAGCCCAAGGCAAGCATCCAGCAACAACCATGGCAGCGGTTGCACGCTATCCAGTGCCATAGCGGCATTTTTGGCCCACGACTGGATCTTGCCCGATGCCCTAATTCTGGCCAAGGCCTATATCAATGGCGCTTTGGCGCAGAGTTATCGGGTCGGCCGTGGTCCCGGCCCTTTAGGTCGCCCCGGGGCTTGTCTGGCCGCCGAGCTTATGCCTGTCATTTGGCCGCTGGAGGATTATCCCTGGGCCAACCCAGCCCAGGTGCTCGGCGCCCCTTGGCTTGCAGCGCCAACCTCTGCTGATGCTGTTAGTGCTAAAGGCGTTGGTGTTAAAGGCGCTAGTGCTGAAGGCTTTAAAACACTGCCTCATAATTTAGGTATCTACCCGGTCGTGGCCGATGTCGAATTGCTGGAAGCCTTACTCAAAGCAGGTTGCCGCACCATTCAATTGCGGCTCAAGGGGGTAGTACAGCCAGGTTCGAGCGCCGAGCAGGCGATCATTCGCGCCATCGCGCTCGGGCGCCAATACCAGGCGCGGGTCTTTATCAATGATCACTGGCAACAGGCCATTGCCCACGGCGCCTTTGGTGTGCATTTGGGCCAGGAGGATCTCAGCCAGGCATCCCTTGAGGCCATTCAAGGGGCGGGTATGGCGCTGGGGTTATCCAGTCATGGTTATTTCGAGGCGCTGCTTGCATTGCGCCACAGGCCCAGTTATCTGGCTCTCGGACATATCTTTGCCACCAAGACCAAAGTGATGCCGTCTCTGCCCCAGGGACTGACGCGCCTTGCTGCCTATAGCGAAACCTTCGGCTCCTTGCTGCCGACGGTCGCCATTGGCGGCATTGACGAGCATAACCTTGATGCCGTCAAGCATACCGGAGTGGCCAATGTCGCCGTGGTGCGGGCCATTACCGAGGCCGCCGAACCGGTAACGGCTTTCAGGCACCTGACACAAAGCTGGTTAGGGCGAGCAGCCACGATTGCAAGCGGGATTAGCTATGCTCAACAAAATGCCGGGCTTCAGGAAGGTGCAGCTGAGCGGGATGGTACTGGAGTTCTGGGCCGTGCTGGGGTTCAGGACTGTGCTGGGGGTCAGGACTGTACCGGGCTGAGCGATCGCGACTTTATCCGTTACGGTAGCCAGTTGCTGCTGCCCAGAGTCTCAGAAGCGGGGCAGCTCGCCTTACAGGTAAAGACGGTCGCCATAGTGGGGCTCGGAGGTCTTGGTCATCATCTGGCGCGCTCTTTGGCCGCCGCCGGAGTAGGGCGTCTCATTCTAATCGATCCCGATATTGTCGAGTTGGGTAATCTGCCGAGGCAACTGCTCTACAACGAGCAGGATATCGGCCGTTTGAAGGTCGACGTGGCCAAGGAAAAGCTGGGGCGCGATTATCCAAACTGCCTGATTGAGATTGAGCCCAAGCTATTTGGCCCCAAGAGCGCGGAGCTTATTAGTGAGGCGTCATTGGTATTGGATGCCAGCGACAATTTTCTTTGCCGTCATAACCTTAACCAAACCTGTGTGAAGTTGGGCAAAGAGCTGATTGCGGCGGCGATCAGCGCCGATTCCGGCCTATTGTGTCATACCGCCCCTTGGCTTAACCCAGAGGCGGGCTGTTATGAATGCCTGTTCCCTCGGGATAGCACTGGCTCGGGGCGCTGCCGCGACATGGGGGTGTTGGGTCCTGCGGTGCAAACCCTGGCGGCGATGCAGTCGCTGGCAGCCATCAATACTCTGCTTGGAGAGCGCAGCACCCTGGGACGGCTCATCAGCTTGGATTGCCGCACTTTAAGCGTACGTGAGGCTGCGCTTTGCGCCGACCCGGCATGTCTTTGCTGTCAAACCCACACTCAGGCTGGACATAAAACACAAACCCAATTCATGAAAGGGCGCCCAGAGCTTAGCCGTGAGGAGAATTGCGATGCAAATTAAGATAAACAATCAAGTCAAAGAGTTGCCTGAAGCTATGACGCTGTTACAGCTGCTCGAGTGGTGTGAGATAGCGCCTGGCAGCGTGGCGCTGGTGCGTAATGGCGCCGTAGTGCCCAGATCTCAGTGGCCAGAGCTTGAATGTCAAAACGGAGACAGCCTCGAGCTGTTTTCCGCCGTTGCCGGAGGTTGATATGTTGCAAATTGGCGAGTTTGAGTTTCAATCCAGGCTGTTTGGCGGCACCGGCAAGTTTGCTTCGGCAGAGCTGATGCAACGCTCGCTCGTGGCCAGCGGCGCCGAGTTGGTTACTGTGGCGATGAAGCGGCTCGATTTTAACCAGGGCAGTGATGAATTGCTGGCACCGCTCAAAGAGCGCGGCGTGCAGCTGCTGCCCAATACCGCCGGGGCCCGCAATGCCAGGGAGGCGATTTTTGCCGCCGAGCTGGCGCGGGAGATGCTGGGCACCCAACTATTGAAGCTGGAGATCCACCCGGATCCCCGTTATCTATTGCCGGATCCGGTAGAAACACTGGAAGCGGCCCGAGTCTTGTGCAGCGATGGTTTTACCGTACTGCCTTATGTGCATGCCGATCCCGTGCTGTGCTTGCGCCTCGAAGAGGTAGGCTGCGCCGCCGTGATGCCGCTTGGCAGTCCCATAGGTTCCAATCAGGGGCTGGCCACAGAACCCTTTTTGAAGATCATCATAGAGCAGGCCAATGTACCTGTGGTGGTGGATGCCGGGATCGGCGCGCCGTCTCAGGCGATGCGGGCGATGGAGTTGGGCGCCGATGCCGTGCTGGTCAATACTGCCATCGCCTCCAGCTTGGATCCCGTGACCATGGCGAGTAGCTTCAAAGATGCGGTGCGCGCCGGGCGAGCGGCCTATCTTGCCGGACTCGGGGCCATCAGCAATCGAGCCCAAAACACCAGTCCGCTGACCGGGTTTCTCAATCTGGGAGAAAACCATGGCTGATTTTCTCGAGCGTTTTACCGCTATCGACAGAGATCTACTGCGCCTTGCTATTGCCAGTGTCAGCGCCGCCGAGGTTGAGCGTTGTCTGGCGCGGCCCGAGACGATAGCGCACAATCCCTCGGCCTTGCCCATTCTTTTGTCACCGGCGGCCCGGGAATTTCTCGAGCCTATGGCGCAGCTCTCTGCAGCGCTCACCCGCAAGAAGTTCGGCGCCAACATAGGTCTCTATGCGCCGCTCTATGTTTCCAATCTATGCGCCAATGATTGCGACTACTGCGGTTTCAGCATGAGCAATAAAATTCGCCGCAAGACCCTAAGCCAGGCCGAACTGGATGCTGAAATTGCCATTCTCAAGCAGCGCGGCTTTGATTCTGTATTGCTGGTTTCCGGCGAACATGAAACCAAGGTAGGGCTGGATTATTTTGCCAAGGCGCTTTTGAGGTTCAAGCAGGACTTCAGCTATCTGGCGATTGAAGTGCAGCCCCTCGCCGAAGCGGGCTATCGGCGCCTGGTTGATGAGGGACTGGATGCCGTGATGGTATATCAGGAAACCTATCAGCCCGCCACCTATGACCGCCATCATCTTAGAGGCAATAAAAAGGACTTTGGTTTCAGGCTTAATACACCGGACAGAGCCGCCAGGGCCGGGGTCGACAAGATAGGCCTGGGGGTCTTGCTCGGGCTGGATGATTGGCGCCTGGACTCGGCACTGATGGGATTGCATCTGGACTATCTGCAGCAAAAGTACTGGCGTAGCCGCTTCAGCGTGTCGCTGCCAAGGCTCAGGCCCTGCGTTGGTGGGGTAACGCCGGCTGTGACTCTGGATGATGCCGGATTGGTGCAGTTAATCTGCGCCATGCGCTTGTTCAGCCCGGCGCTGGAGTTGAGTCTCTCTACCCGGGAGAGCGCCTCACTCAGGGACAATCTATTGCCCCTTGGGATCACTCATGTGAGTGCCGCCAGCTCAACAGAGCCAGGTGGTTACAGCAATCCCAAGTTGCAGCTGGATCAGTTCCAGATAAGTGATGAGCGAACTGTCCCTGAGGTGGTCAGTGCCATTCGAGCACAAGGCATGCAACCTGTGTGGAAAGATTGGGACGCGAGTTGGCTCGCAGGCGCCTCTTTTGCGGTAACCCATCAAGGCGCATGAACCTTTCGGGCTGTACATCTGCACCGAATTGACCAATAATCGTTCAAAGCTGTGGTTGAAATGGTAGCAACTGATTTTAACCACAGAACGACAATCCACAGTCCAATACAGACAAGGGGCAATTATGCAAATTCCATCGGCTTTTTCGGCGGGAGTTCAAGGGCTGCAAAGCGCCCAGTCCGGCCTGACTCAGGCAACAGTGGATATCGCCCGTCCGGCACCTGCGCAGCAGGCCGATTCGGCCCGCCCAGTTGAGGAGGCAGACAAAACCTCGGCACTGGTATCGGCATTGGAATCCAAGGCCCAGGGTCAAGCTTCAGTAGAGGTGATTGAACGCGCATCCGACACCTTGGGCAGTATCATAGATATCGAGGTGTAATATATGGTTGGCGCGCTGGCCGGCGCGGGGCTGACGGCAACAGCCGTGTCCCGGCGGCCAAGCTCGTCAATTGCCAGCTTAAGCAGTGGCAGCTCCATAAACCAATCGCCTCTCAGTGCCAACCCTGCCGGTAAAATCTCCGCCAGTCAAAATCCCTCTCAGGAAAATCCCTCTCAGATAAGTGGCGTAAAGCCCAGCTCAATAAACCCGAGCCCAATAAACCCGAGCTCGGGAAATCAAAGCCCAGTCAATACAAGTTCAGTCAATTCGAGCCCGCACCAAGGTTCAGCTGCGCAACATTCAGAGCCTCAAATTGAAAAGCCGCCGCGGGAAGCACTGGTCAGTTTGACTAAAGGAGCCCTTGGGGCAGCGGCCTTGTCCAGCTCAGGCCATTGGCATGGAGAGGTTCAAGCATCGATGCCGCTCGCGGGGACATCGACTCAAGCATCTGCCTTTTCCGGCCAAGGTGCAGATGTTGCCGGCGGCCCTGCGATACCAGTAACTTTAGCGGGAGAAGCGCCTGAGGTTCCCGCTTTTAATGGCGCAAATACTTCCGCCAACTCTATGGGTGGGGCAGAGCAGGCTTTTGACAACACTTCCGGCAACTCTTCGAGTCGCTCATCGAGCCAGGCAGGAAGCGAAGTAAAAGAAGGGGATTATGGGGCAGCTCGTCAGTCAACCGGGGAGTCGAATACTACAAGCGCCGCTGAACCCAAGCCGGATGAGGCGCAACAGAAACAGCAGCAGAACCGTGAGAGTCGTGAGCAACAGGCGCTTGAGCGGGAAATCGACTCTCTGATGAAGCGCGATACCCTGGTGCGCTCCCATGAACAGGCTCATGCCGCGGTAGGCGGGAGCCATGCCGGACAACCGGCATTTGAATTCGAGAAAGGACCCGATGGCAAACGTTACGCGGTGGAAGGTGAAGTTCAGATAGATGTCTCTGTAGTGAACGGCGATCCACTGGCGACCATGGCGAAAATGAAACAGGTCTATGCGGCGGCGATGGCACCTGTCGATCCCTCTATGGCCGATATCCGGGTCGCCGCCGAGGCGATGCGTAAATATAACCAGGCAAGAGAAGAGGCCGGGATCCAGAGACTTGCCGCCGCACCAAAGCCTGAGCTGAGTCAAAACCTGTTGGGAGCCGCAGAACCGGCCGCTGAAAAGTCCGCGCCTTCCTTTGAACCCAAGGCTGGCGACTCTGCAAACTTCCCCATAGGCCTGTCTCGTCTGATGGGCGCCATAGCGCAGCAGTCAACTGCCTTGAATGAACAGACTTTCAGTCCACCGGTAGTCTTCTTGAAAAATAACAGCAGCAATAAGTAGAATTTTTCTCGTACATTAGACGCAGGAGATTCGACATGAAAAATAATGATTCATCGAGATTATATGGTTTCTGATTAGGATAAAAACCAGTTGCTGTTAACAACTGGTTTTCTGTTATCTACAACTCATACCTTAAAAATCAGGTTATAACTTATAGTTTGCACCAAGAAAGAATGCACGACCGGTAGTATCGTAATAACCCGCGCCATCATAAACATATGGGTTACGTGGCGGTGCAATATCGAACGCATTTTTCACACCGAAACGAAGAGAGAACGAATCTGTAAAGTCATAAGAACCCGTGAAATCCCAAACAGTATACGACGGAATGTCGTTATAGTTGTTATTCTCCGGTTTCCAGTCATTAGAAGCTACAGCAGAATGACGGTAGTTACTTCTCGCTTCTAGACTCAGTGCATCATATTCCCATGCAAGACTAAACATAGCCTTCCAGCGCGGATCAGTGTACTCACCAACATCAACCTGAAGATCTGCAGCAAACCCTGTAGGATTAGTTTCCCACTGTTCTAAATATGTTGCGATAACATGGATCTTGAAGTCACCAAAATTATCCGTTGGAATATCGTACATGGCTTCAATATCTACACCCTTAACATCAAATGATGCTGAGTTAACGGGCGACTGTACGAAGTCGATAATATCTCCTGTAGATGCATCGCGAGTAAAGCGACTACAGTATACATTATCTAATGATTCAGAGTCATAGCAATAACGAACTGCAGTAGCGACGTCAATATACGAAATAGCATCAGTAATCTCAAACGCCCAGTAATCAACAGTTAAAGAAAAACCTTCTATATAACTTGGAGTATAAATCGCACCGATTGTGTAATCGTTAGATGTCTCAGCTTGGAGATCTGGGTTACCAGCATTACTACCAGGGTGATTACTTAAGTACCACTCATCACTGGGGTTCCAACCCTGCGGTAGACCAACAGCTTGACAGTTTTTCTTACGATTAGCATTTGGACCTAACTCGACATTGATCGCATCACATACATCGGTGAAACTTTCAAAAGTTTGTCCTGCTGGGTCGAACAATTCGCCAATGTTAGGTGCCCGCACAGATTTTGACTTAGTAGCACGAATACGCAGATCTTTAATAGGAGCCCAGTTTAAGCCTATTTTCCATGCATCATCTTGACCTGCCGTGCTGTAATCCATCCATCGATACGCTAAATCAAGGTCTAAATCATGCGCAAGGAATGTATCAGACAATAATGGAATACTAAATTCAACGGCAAACTCAGTAACATCATACTCACCTTTCATGGGGTTAGCCGTATTACCAAAAATAGTACCGTCGATAAGTGCTTGATCAGGTGTTGTTTCCGACTCTTCTTTACGATAATCGGCACTAAATGCTGCACTGATATATCCTGCAGGAAGCTCAAACATTGCACCATTAATGACTAAACCTGCGGTCGTTTGTGTAGTCTTCGCCGTACGACCGGCACTGGTGCTGACCCAATCAATTGCTTCTTGGCTTGCCTGATTTTCACCAAATAGATTTAGCGGAATACATCCAGCAGCTTGTGCGTCAGCATCACGACAAACTATGCTACCATCAGCGGCGAAAACAGCGTCTTTAGCTTTATCGTAACGATCGGCCCAAATTTCACCTCTCCAAACCGTTGTCTCATCTAGCTGACCTCGTTGGGCGTGGAAAGAGTAATCCCAGTTTTCACTGATAACACCTTCGATACCAACAAGTACACGCAGTGTTTCGCGATCTTGGTTATAAGTACGATTACCGAACTCTCTATCTATACGATAAAGATTTAGACTTGACATTCCTGTATCAGTCATCAACTGTCGGGCTTCATCAGTAAGGAAAGCGTTATCCGCATACAATCTATTGCTTGAGTGGAAAACTGGTGTACTCTCGCCATTCGACTGATAATCTACATAAGTGATTTCAGAAAATAGTTTATGATTATCATTAATCTCATAATCAGTATTTAATGTGAACACTTTACGCTCAAGCGGCGTACGGATTTGTCCGTAATCGACAGGGTCATAGCCTTCACAACTCGGTCCGCAGTAGTTACCATTGGTACCCGGACCATCAATCAAACCTTCACCATAATCGAAGATTTTCATGTTTCCGTCTTTATCAAAAGTATACTGTTGGCCATCATTGGCAAAGAATGTACCGGCTTCATTAATCCAAGAAAGCGGTTTGCGTCCATAATATGGAATCCGCGTTGGAGCACCGTCCGAAGTATCAGGGTTATAAATACTACTTACAGGATTATTTAAAAAATCTCGGTCGGTAGGACGTAACTCTTTCTGCTTTGCATAGGTGAAATTGAAAGCTGTTGAAAGTTTGTTATTAAGAAAATCGCCGCCAGCAGTAACGGAAAATTGGCTCTCTTCACCACCACTCTGTTCTGGTTGCGTGTAAGAAGCATCGAGCTCTACACCTTGCACATCGTCCCGCGTAATAATATTAATCACACCAGCGATTGCGTCTGATCCATAAACCGCAGAGGCACCTCCGGTAATGACTTCCATTCGAGCAACCATCGCGGTAGGAATGGTATTCAAATCAACCGCAGAATCTCCACTTGAACCAGCCACAAAGCGACGGCCATTAACCAAAACAAGTGTACGGTCACTACCTAGACCACGTAGGTTGGTCTTATTTAACCCACTGGCAAAAATAGTATTATTAGATGTTTCTGGCGAAATGCCAACTGTTGATGATGGCAGTTTGTTCAAGATATCAGCAACGTTTGTGATACCCATTTCCATCATTTGCGCACCCGTAATTACTGTAATTGGCGTTGGAGATAACTCACCAATACGCTTGATTTTTGACCCAGTAACTTCGATACGTTCTATTTGTTCTTCTTCTGCATAAACACCAGGACTTGCTAACAAAGCTACGCCAGACGTGGCAAACAAAGCCATTCTTATTGCGTTTGATACATTACTTATTGCTGTCATATTCTTCATTCCATTAGATTATTGTCACTCGAATTTCTTAATCACATCGAGCTCTCAAACATAACCACATCAAGGGGTTAACCTGACGATAACAAAACTACTACATTATGACAAATAGTCAACAATAAACGCATGAGAAAAACCGTCTACTTCCAAAACTAGGGGTAGTTCCCCCGGAAAATAACAGCAGCCAAAAGTAGAATTTTCTCGTACATTAGACGCAGGGGATTCGACATGAAAAAATCGTGATACGCGGATAGTCAGATTATCGTCGTTCTCAAGCAAGCTGAAGCTGATACACCGATTCTAGAGCTTTGCCGGGAGCTTGGCATGAGCAGCACAACTTTTTACATCTATGGATTACCTCCGTTTTGCAAGTACTAAATCTGGTTTTGGGTTGTTGCTTACATCTATCCGGCATCAGGGAAACCTGTGCCCAAATGGGTAATCCGCACACAATCGCCCCAACAACTGGACGGCCTCTGAGGCCAGTATAAAAATCTGGTTCCGATTGTGCAGGTGTAACTGGCGTTGTTGCCTAAATAAGCGGAACCTTTTTCGCTTTCCATGATCTGA
>NZ_JWGX01000041.1:0-71468 GCF_000813075.1 Shewanella sp. ECSMB14102 | reverse complement strand
CTCCTCACCGTTTAACCATGAGTGGTGCACTTATTATCTGAATTCGGGGTTTGAGTAATTAGTTACTCATTAGTTGTCTTTTTGGGATTTAATGAGTATTTTGATACTCATAATTTCTTTGGGAGCGCTCATGGAACATTTAACCATTCAGGCTTTTATCAATAGCCAATGCTAGATATTGCAAAGCTCTCTTTTCCAAACAGCGAACAAGGTCATTATCGGCTTACCTCATTAGATTACGAGCAAGATTATGCCTTGGCAGAACTCAATAAAGACGACATGCATGCCGTTTCGATAAACCACCCTGTCAGCCTGTTTTTTGATGAGCCGGGGTGGCTTTGTTTCCTCGATGACATCATTGTGGCTGCCGCGTTTTGATATTTATTTCAATGAACTCGGCCTGCAGCGTTACGCGATGGAATCGGTTTACTCGATACTGGGTAAAGCTGCGGGAGTTAGCTTAGATCATGGGCAAACCATAAGAAGGCTTGTCCACAAGAACACTCATAGCCATATGGTCTTAGAGCAAGGTTATCAGTTTGATATTCAGGCTTTTGTGCTTGAGTGGGTTCAGAGAGACTTACTCAATATCCTATTTGGTAACAGTGATAACCACGGGCGTAATACCGCATTTCTTAAAGGTGATGGTTGGATAAAGCTTGCCCCTATCTATGATTTTGCACCAATGAAGGCTGATCCTGAAGGGGTGGCCAGAACCACAAAGTGGCAAGCACCGCTCGAAGTTGGGGGGGAGTATGACTTCCAAGGTATTGCCGATTCGTTGGCCGATTTGGTGCCTGCTCAAGAGTTAATGGCAGCATTAAAGCTCACCGCCCGGCAATGTCTTAACTTGAAGCAGCGCTTAATTGCGCGTGGTGTACCGGAACGGATTATCGATATGCCTGCGATTGGCTTTACTTATATCGAAGACAAGCTAACAAGGTGGGGATTGGTATGAGTGATAAAACATCTACCCTTGAGTCTGCTAAAGAGGCTATTGCTCGTCTTAGAGCTAATCGTCGGCAAGCTGGTGACGTTGCAATTGAAGCGTCAAAACGCCGGCTCTCACTAGGCGCTGAAGAGACTCATGCAAAGCAAACTCCTTCTCCCCAACGCGCTTCCAAGCATAGCGGGAGGGTGAGTACTGTTGAGAGACGTAAGGCCATCGAAGGCGTTACCCAAAGGCTATTACGCGGAGAACTTACTCAAGGGCAAGCTCTTAAAACTTTACGTATTGAGGTTTTAGGTCTAACCCAAGAGGAGTATGCAAATTTGGCTAAAGTGTCACGCAAGACCCTCTCTGACGTTGAGAACGATCGGGGTAGCTATAAGACTGATATTCTCGACCGATTGTTTAAACCCTTTGGCCTGAGAGTGGGGATTGTGCCTATCTCTACCGGCATCAAATAGCGACTATGGTTGTGCCTTTGTGGGGAGAATAAATACAGTTTCATACTGTATTTATTCTCGATTACCCGCTGGTTCCCTTGATCATTCGTTATCGAAGCGGTCGTTAGCATCCAGCTACTGCATAGTTTCTAGCTGGCCCTGATTGCTCCAGCTAGGAGCGTGTGTAACTCGGTGTATAACTAGAAGCAAAAAAGCCAGTCGTAGTGACTGGCTTTCTCTTTTAATACAAGCTCTTAATCCTTATGGATTAGTTCATGCCGTATTTTTTCAGCTTCTTGCGCAGTGTGCCGCGGTTGATGCCCAGCATATTGGCGGCGCGGGTCTGGTTGCCACGAGTGTGCTGCATAATGATATCAAGCAGAGGTGCTTCAACTTCGCATAGCACCATTTCATAAACTTCCTGGGCTTCTTGACCGTCCAACTGAGCGAAGAAGTTGCTGACAGCGCGCTTTACGGCGTCGCGCAGTAACTGGGGCTTGATGGTGCCGTTAGCGGTTTCGATTTTGCCTACGGTAAGCTGATGAGCTTCTGTGTGAGTTGTCTGATCAAACATTCGTATTCTGCTCTTTATTTATCTAGTACACATTCATCAAAAAAACGTTCCACCATGGAACATTGTTCTGCAGCGGTTTCCAGCCGGTTAAAGTCGGCACGGAACTGGCGCTGTTCTTCCTGGTCCAGGTACCATCCCATATGTTTTCTGGCGAAGCGGACGCCCTTTACTTCCCCATATAAATCATACAGTTTGGTTAGGTGTTCCAGCATCACTTGACGCTGCTCTGCCATCCCAATGGGCGCTAGCTTGCTACCTGTGTCCAGGTAATGCTGGATCTCTCTGAAAATCCAAGGCCTTCCCTGGGCACCCCGTCCTATCATCAGGGCATCGACACCTGTGTAATCCAGCACGAAACGCGCCTTCTCCGGACTATCGATGTCCCCGTTGGCGACAACAGGAATCGAGACATTCTGTTTGATCGCCTTGATGGTGTCGTACTCGGCATGACCCTTGTACATGCATTGGCGGGTGCGGCCATGAACCGCGAGCGCCGTAATGCCACTATCTTCGGCAATCCGGGCGATTTGAACACCATTTCTGTGTTCTGGGGCCCAGCCCGTGCGAATCTTCAGCGTTACCGGCACATCCACTGCGGCAACCACGGCATCCAGTATTTTCTTTACCAGTTCCGGCGATTGTAGCAGGGCAGAACCCGCGAGCTTTTTATTCACTTTTTTTGCCGGACAACCCATGTTGATATCTATGATTTGGGCGCCTTGCTCCACATTGTAGCGGGCGGCCCAAGCCATATTATCGGGGTCAGCCCCGGCAATTTGTACTGAGCGTATGCCTTCTTCACCCGAGTGCGTCATTCTCTGGCGGCTCTTGTCTGTGTCCCAAAGGTCGGGATTGGACGAAAGCATCTCTGACACTGCCATGGCTGCGCCATAACGGATACAGAGATTGCGGAAGGCCTGATCGGTGACACCTGCCATTGGTGCCACGATCAGCTGATTCTTCAGTTGATAGGGTCCAATCTGCATTTTACTGTTTCACCTTGCTCTTCAAAGGGGCGCTATAGTACGCCTTTTTGCCAGCGGTGAAAAGGTCAATAAATGACCTGGGCAAAACTTTTTTACTTGACTTTTGATTGGTTGGAAGTCAGCGCCAGTGCGCTCTGGCGCAGTCTTTAACGCTATTTGCGCACTCCTGTCAAGCGGCTCCAATCTTCTTTGTGAACCGCTTCGTCCATCTCGAACCATTGAGCGTAAAATTCGCGGATCTCTTCGGCTTGTTCCTGCAGTAAGCCGGACAGCGCCAGTTTGCCACCCGGACGAACCAACTCGGCGATCAGGGGGGCCAGTTCCCGCAGTGGTCCTGCCAGAATATTGGCAACCAACACATCGGCCTGAATATCTTTGGGTTGATCTTCAGGCAGGTAGAGGCTGAGTTTGTCATCCACGCCGTTGCGCTTGGCATTATCACGGGAGGCGTCTATCGCCTGGTAGTCTATGTCTATGCCTATGGCGTTGGTTGCACCCAGCTTGAGACCGGCGACCGCCAGAATGCCGGAACCGCAGCCGAAGTCGACCAGCTGTTTACCTTGCAGCTCCAGGCCATCGAGCCACTCCAGGCACAGGGCCGTTGTGGGATGTGTGCCTGTACCAAAGGCCAGGCCGGGATCCAGGATCACGTTGACGGCTTCTGGCTCTGGGATTTCACGCCAGCTGGGACAGATCCACAGACGCTTGCCGAACTGAATGGGGTGGAAGCTGTCCATCCATTCGCGGACCCAGTCTTTATCTTCTATCTGCTCTATCTTGTAGTTCAGCTTGCCTTCGAGGAAGGGTTGTTGCTTGAGCATCTCGACTGTGGGAGTCAGATCTGTGCCGGCATCGAACAGAGCGACCACCACAGTGTCGGCCCAAAGTGGGGTTTCTCCCAGTTTGGGCTCAAAAATCGGTGTATCTTTACCATCTTCAAAGGTGATGGAAACACTGCCTTCCTCCAGCAACAGGTCGCTGAGCGCTTCGGCGTGCTCGCTGCTGCTGTGGATGCGTAACTGGATCCAGGGCATGGAATCTTCTCTCGTGGGGGACAATAAAGCGCTATTGTAAGCCATAGGTTGCCGGCCTTGCCAGCACACCGGGGTAAAGAGGGCGGAGTGAAACCCGGTTTCAGCTTTGGCCCATCAGTGGCGCAATTTACGGTAATTATCTGTCTTTTTTGTTTCAAAATTTCAAATAAACTTTTGATTTATATTGGTTAATTGGTATTACCTCTGTTTTGCTGTAAGTGGTTTATTTGTGAGCATGATCAGATAATCCCCCACTTTCGATTGAGGCAGGTCACATTCAGACTCCTTGGTTGTTGGCGCAGTTTGGCTGTGAGTTATGTTGTAGATCCCAAGGATCTGTACCCAAAAAACATGCTGACAAAATATCACATCCCCGAGCGTTGGCTCGGTCATGCCAACAGCCACCACTGGTCGGCCAGAGCCGATCGCCTGCAGAGTGCCAGCGGCATTTTGCTGGGCATGTTTCTGTTGGCGCATCTTCACTTCGAATCCAGCATCATGCTGGGTAAAGAGGCTTTCTATAAGGTAGTGCAGGTGCTGGAAGGCGGTTGGTTCAGTGCCAGTGGTCACGGTTACCCACTGCTGACGCAACTCTTCTCTGTGTTCATTCTGCTGGTGGTGATACTGCATGCTGCCATGGCGCTCAGGCGCTTTCCGGCGCAGCTTGGCCAATGGCGGGCGCTGCGCAGCCACTTGCATCTGATTAAACACCGCGACAGCCACGCCTGGTTCTGGCAGTTGGCCACCGGTTTTATCCTGTTCTTCCTGGTGCCCATGCACCTGGTCACCATGATAGCCAATCCGGAAATCGGCCCCAATATGTCGGCCTACCGGGTTTGGCACGACAACACCTGGATGCTGTATATCCTGCTGCTGCCTGCGGTGGTGGTCCACGCCATGATAGGCCTGTATCGGGTGGCGGTGAAATGGGGCCTCAGCTTTAACCGCTCAGGCCTGAGGAAAATAGCCAAGCTATTGATTGTATACCTTATTGTGCTTGGTTTAGGCAGTTTGGTGACCTATATGCTGCTAGGTAATGATTTGCGCCTGCCGCTACAGCCGTTCGTTCCCGGTTAACTCAATATCAGTTAAAGGTAAATTAACCGGCAGAAGTTTGATCTGCCTCAGGGTTCGTTCGTCCTTTGTGATCCACATTGGTTTGACTATCTTTAAGCGGTTAAGCCATTGGATGACAGGGAGAATACGGATGATACGACTGAATGAGCGCTGGGGAGGCTGGTTGGATCTGGGGCAGAGTGCTTCAGGCGTGTTGTTGGCGCTGTTTTTGTGGACCCACCTGTTGCTGGTGTCTTCAATACTGCTGGGGGCGCCGGCAATGGAGTGGGTGGCCCGCAATATGGAGCTGAGTTTTCTCAGTGACGATGGCCACGGCTATCCCTGGGTGGTGAGTCTGATAGCCATAGCCGTTGCCGGGTTGGCGTTGCTGCATGTGCTGGTGGCTTTGCACAAGTTGCCTCTATCGCTCCGGCAGCAAAAAGTTCTGAAACAGCAACTAGTGCAAATTGATCATGGCGATACCCGCTTGTGGGTGTGGCAGGCCGCGACCGGAGTGGTGATTTTGCTGTTGCTTCCTGTGCATCTTTGGTTGGTGGGTTCGGCCCCGGAAACCATAGGGCCACAGGGCTCGGCCGACAGGATTTGGAACCAGTATGCCTGGGCCTTGTACCTGCCACTGCTGCTGACCGTGGAGTTACATGCCGCCATAGGACTGTACCGGGTGGCATTGAAATGGGGCGCAGCGCGGGATCTCAACAGCCGGGCGCGCCTTAGAAAAATTAAAACCATACTCAGTGTGGCGTTTATTGCCGTAGGTCTGGCGTCCTTGCTGGCCTTTTGGCCCCACGCGAGCTGAGTATCGATAACCCAAACAGATAGCTTTCGGGTAAACGGCATTGGGCCGTCCCATAAGGAGTGTGTGTGAAACTCATCTATACGGATTCGTTGGTTGTCGGCGCCGGATTGGCGGGGCTGCGGGTAGCCATCGCTTCCAAAGAGCGTGGCCTGGATACCCTGGTACTGTCGCTGATCCCTGCCAAGCGCTCTCACTCGGCCGCGGCCCAGGGCGGCATGCAGGCCAGTCTCGGCAATACCGTCAAGGGCATGGGCGACAGCGAAGATGTGCATTTTCAGGACACGGTCAAAGGCTCAGACTGGGGCTGCGATCAGCAGGTGGCGCGAATGTTCGCCCACTGTGCTCCCAAGGCGGTACGTGAGCTGGCCAACTGGGGCGTACCCTGGACCAGGGTGACTGCCGGGCCGCGTCAAGTTGTGGTCAATGCCGAAAAGGTGACTCTGGAAGAAGCCGCCGAGGCTCACGGGCTGATCAACGCCCGCGACTTTGGCGGTACCAAGAAATGGCGCACCTGTTACACCGCCGATGGTACCGGCCACTCGCTGCTGTATGCGGTGGACAACAAGGCGATCTCCATGGATATCCCGGTGCATGAGCGGGTCGAGGCGCTGAAACTCATCCACGACGGCAGCCGCTGCCATGGGGTTATTGCCCGCTGTTTGATCACAGGTGAACTCAGGGCCTATATCGCCCGGGCCACCACCATAGCCACGGGCGGCTATGGCCGTATCTATGAGGTGTCCACCAATGCGGTGATCTGTGAGGGGATAGGCCAGGCGCTGGCGCTGGAAACCGGGGTGGCGACCCTTGGCAATATGGAAGCCGTGCAGTTCCACCCCACGGCCATAGTGCCCGTGGGCATTCTGACCACAGAGGGCTGCCGTGGAGACGGTGGCTTGCTGCGGGATAAAGACGGCTACCGCTTTATGCCTGACTATGAGCCGGAAAAGAAAGAGCTGGCCTCCCGTGACGTGGTATCACGGCGGATGACAGAGCATATGCGCAAGGGCAAGGGAGTCGACAGCCCCTATGGCCCTCACCTGTGGCTGGATATCACCCTGCTGGGGCGCAAGCATGTGGAAACCAACCTGAGGGAAGTCAAAGAGATCTGCGAGAACTTCCTCGGTATAGATCCGGCCGAAGAGTGGATCCCGGTGCGGCCGACCCAGCACTATTCTATGGGCGGTATTCGCACCAATCACACAGGGGAGAGCCCGCAGCTCAAGGGGCTGTTCAGTGTCGGTGAGGCGGCCTGTTGGGACATGCATGGCTTTAACCGTTTGGGCGGTAATTCGCTGGCGGAAACCGTGGTCGGCGGCATGATCATAGGCAAATATGTGGCCGACTTCTGCGAGCAGGAGGAGTTGGTGCTGGATACGGCGCTGGTGCAGCGTTTCCGTGATGAGCTCAACCAGGAAATAGACGAGTTGCTGGCTCGGGAGCAGGGCGAGAGCCCGTTTGAGCTCAAGCGCCTGATGCAAAGAGTGATGATGGACTATGTTGGCATCTTCCGTAACGGCCCAGAGCTGGAAAAGGCGGTGGCCGAACTCAAGGATTTGCTGGCTCGTTCGCGCAATATTGTTGTCACCTGCAAGAAGCGCCACGCCAACCCCGAGTTGGTCGAGGCCCTACGGGTCAGGCGTATGCTTAAGGTGGCGCTGACAGTTGCCTGCGGCGCCCTGGTGCGCACCGAGAGCCGTGGTGCCCATGCCCGCGAGGATTACCCGCAGCGTAACGACAAAGACTGGCTCAGCCGTACCCTGGCCAGTTGGCCGGACGCCGACGCGCTGGAGCCTGTGCTCAGCTACGAGGCGCTGGATGTGATGCAGATGGAACTGCCGCCCGGCTATCGCGGCTATGGTGCCGACAATGCCATTGCCCATCCGGATACCGCCAAACGCGAGCAGGAGATTGCTGCCATTCTCGCGTCTTTGGGGCCGGATGCCGGCGCTGAAGACAAGCAGCGGGCGCTGATGCCGTTCGAACTGCCGGAAAGCCTGCGCCCCGGCAACGAGCGCCTGAGCGACCGCCTGGCTTACCCACAGACTTCAACCCCTTCTCAGCCTAACCCTGCCGGAGATGACAACGCATGAGTGGCCGCACTTTAACCTTCAGGATCTTCCGTTACGACCCACAGCAAGCGGGAGACAAGCCACAAATGGTGGACTATCAGCTGCAAGAAACCCCGGGGATGACGGTATTTATCGCCCTCAATCGCCTCAGGGAGGAGCAGGACCCATCGTTGCAGTTCGACTTTGTCTGTCGCGCCGGGATTTGCGGCAGCTGCGCCATGGTGATCAACGGCTTTCCTACCTTGGCTTGCCGCACCTTGACCGCCAAATATCCAGATGGACTGATCACCCTGATGCCGCTGCCAGGCTTTGAGCTGATAGGGGATCTGTCGGTCAACACAGGCAAGTTTATGCGTGAGCTGGCTGAAAGGCTCAAGCTGTGGCTGCACCCCAAGCCGGATCAGCAGGATATCCACCATTTGGAAGCCCCGATGGACCCGGAGGAAGCCGCCAGACTCTATGAACTGGAGCGCTGTGTGGAGTGCGGTGTCTGCGTCTCGGCCTGCGCCACCAAGCAGATGCGCGACACCTTTGTCGGCGCCGTCGGCATGATGAAAATCGCCCGCTTCGAGCTGGATAGCCGCGATGCCCGCAGCGCCGAGGACTTCTACCATGTGATAGGCAATCAGGATGGGGTGTTCGGTTGTATGACCCTGCTGGGATGTCAGGACAACTGTCCTAAAGACTTGCCCCATATGCAGCAGATAGCCTACCTGCGCCGCAAGATGGCCAGTACCTTGCTTTAAAGTGATTAAGCATTCAGAAAACTAAGCCTTCAGGGAACTATGCCTTCAGAGAACTAAGCCCTCAAAGAGCTAAGCTGAGGTTCAAACAGAAAAGCCCGGAAAATTCCGGGCTTTTCTGTTGACTGTTGAGTCTGGTTTACTGAGTGAAAGCCGTTATGCCTGCTCGCGGGCGATGGCGCGATAGCCTATGTCGGTTCTGAAGTAGACATCGTCCCAATGGACTTCATCCACCAGGGCATAAGCGGCCTGCTGGGCCTCGGTCACTGTGTTGCCCAACGCGGTGGCGCACAATACCCGGCCGCCATTGGTAACTACATGGCCATCGACCATCTTGGTACCGGCGTGGAACACCTTGGCTTCATTATTGCCGAGCGACAGCCCTTCGATAACATCACCCTTGCGGTAATCATCCGGATAACCCCCGGCGGCCATGACCACACCGACGGCGGCGCGCTGATCATATTCGGCGCTGACCTTGTCCAGCTCACCACGGCAGGCGGCCAGGCAGAGCTCCACCAGATCCGACTTGAGGCGCATCATGATAGGTTGAGTCTCGGGGTCGCCGAAGCGGCAGTTGTATTCCAGCACCTTGGCGCTGCCATCGGCGGCAATCATCAAGCCGGCATAGAGGAAGCCGGTGTAGACATTGCCTTCGGCGGCCATGCCGTCAACCGTTGGCCGGATAACATTGGCCATGACCCAATCGTGCACTGTTTGGGTGACAACCGGCGCCGGGGAGTAAGCACCCATGCCGCCTGTGTTGGGGCCGTTGTCGGCGTTGTCACGGGCCTTGTGATCCTGGCTGGTGGCCATAGGCAGAATATTGTTGCCGTCGACCATCACGATAAAGCTGGCTTCTTCGCCGCGCAGAAACTCCTCAACGACCACTCTGGAGCCGGCTTCGCCGAACTTATTGCCTGCCAGCATATCGTCGATGGCGGCATCGGCCTCGGTTTGATCCTGGGCGATGATCACCCCTTTCCCGGCGGCCAGGCCATCGGCCTTGATCACCACAGGGAAACCAGTGCGACCGGCAAGCTCGGCGACATAGGCCTTGGCCGGGGCAATTTCAGTGAAGTTCTGGTAGTCGGCGGTTGGGATCCTGTGGCGGGCAAGAAAGTCTTTGGTAAAGGCCTTGGAGCCTTCCAGTTGCGCCGCCGCTTCTGTGGGGCCAAAGATATTCAGGCCTTCGGCGCGGAAGGCATCGACCACTCCCAGTACCAGAGGGGCCTCTGGGCCGACTATGGTGAGGGTTATCTGTTGTTGCTTGGCAAAGGCCAGCAGCGCCGGGATATCCGTGGCTTCTATCGCCAGGTTTTCCAGCTTGGGCTCCAGCGCAGTGCCGGCATTCCCTGGGGCAACAAATACGGTTTCCACGGCGGCAGATTGCGCTGCCTTCCAGGCCAGGGCATGTTCACGACCACCACCACCAATCACGAGTACTTGCATCTTCTTATCCTTTTTCGCTTAACGCCTTGCGGGCAGGTTCCGGCCGGGCAGGGCTTTGTTACGGCGAATCGCCGGAGGTTATTCCGGCGATAAGTTCATTGCATCAGTGCAGGCCGGTTTGGGCCTGCTGACTATCAGTGACGGAAGTGGCGCATATTGGTAAATACCATGGCCATTCCATGCTCGTCTGCAGCGGCAATCACCTCTTCATCGCGGATGGAGCCACCGGGTTGAATGATGCAGCTGATACCGGCAGCAGCAGCGGCATCGATACCGTCACGGAAGGGGAAGAAGGCATCGGATGCCATCACAGAACCTTCCACGACCAGGCCTTCATCGGCGGCCTTGATACCGGCGATTTTGGCGCTGTAGACCCGGCTCATTTGACCTGCGCCCACCCCTATGGTCATGCCGTCTTTGGCATAAACAATGGCGTTGGACTTAACGAACTTGGCGACCTTCCAACAGAACAGCAGATCTTTGATTTCTTCGGCAGTAGGTTGACGCTTGCTGACCACCTTGAGGTCGGCCTCGGTCACCATGCCCTGATCTCTGTCCTGGATCAGCAGACCACCGTTGACCCGCTTGTAATCCAGGCCCTTGGTACGGCCTTGCCACTGACCACATTCAAGCAGGCGGACATTGGCTTTCTTGGCAACCAGCTCGCGGGCTTGCTCGCTGACTTTAGGAGCGATAATCACTTCAACAAACTGACGCTCGACAATGGCCGCCGCAGTAGCGCCGTCTAGCTCACGGTTGAAGGCGATGATGCCGCCGAAGGCCGAGGTAGGGTCTGTCTTGAAGGCGCGGTTGTATGCGTCCAGCAGATCGCTGCCCAGGGCGACACCACAGGGGTTGGCGTGCTTGACGATAACGCAGGCGGGTTGCTCAAACTCCTTGACGCATTCCAGCGCGGCGTCAGTGTCGGCGATATTGTTGTAAGACAGCGCCTTACCCTGCAGCTGCACGGCAGTGGCGACCGAGGCTTCGTCTGTGTTGAGGTCAACATAGAAGGCGGCACTCTGGTGGCTGTTTTCGCCGTAGCGCAGATCTTGCTTCTTCAGCAACTGAGTGTTGAAGGTGCGCGGGAACTTGGAATCCTGGTGACATTCGTCCTTGCTGTGGGCCGGAACCTGAGTACCGAAGTAGTTGGCTATCATGCCATCATAGGCGGCCGTATGTTCAAAGGCGGCAATGGCCAGATCGAAACGGGTCGCCAGAGTGGTTGAACCCTGGTGGGCCGCCATTTCTGCCAGTACGCGTTGATAGTCAGAGGCGTTGACCACTATGGTGACGTCTTTATGGTTCTTGGCCGCGGCGCGCACCATGGTTGGGCCGCCGATATCGATATTCTCGATGGCGTCTTCCAGGGTACAACCCGGTTTGGCAACGGTTTCGGCGAAGGGGTAGAGGTTAACGGCCACCAGGTCAATCGGGCCTATGCCGTTGGCTTCCATGACGGCTTCGTCCTGGCCACGACGGGCGAGAATACCGCCATGCACTTTGGGATGCAGTGTCTTGACCCGGCCATCCATGATCTCTGGGTGACCTGTGTAGTCTGAAACTTCAATGACAGGTATAGCGTTATCCGCCAGCAAGCGGGCGGTGCCTCCGGTGGACAGCAGTTCAACGCCCTGGGCATGCAGCGCCTTGGCGAACTCCAGGATTCCGGTCTTATCAGATACGCTCAAGAGCGCGCGACGTATGGGTCTGGCATTATTCATTTGGGTACAGTATTCCACTTTTTTATATTCAAGGATCTTTCGGAAAACCAGGCAGTGCTGATTGGCATTGTTTTCCAAAAGTCCCTCGAATGGTCCGGGAACCCTCAAGGCGCGCTGTATTTTAACGTAAAACAATTTGTGGCGGTGTTTTTTCTACGCGTTTCACAATATTGCTCTGCGAACAAGCCAAAACCTCGAAGCGGGCTAAAAAACACTTGACCTTGGATTAAGCTCCAAGCTTTATACTTGAATAGGAATTATTAGCAGGAACTGCATATGTACAGGATAGGTGAACTGGCCAAGCGCTTTGATATCAAGGCCGATACCCTGAGGTTTTACGAGAAACACGGCCTGCTGGCACCCTCTATGCGCACCGACTCCGGCTACCGGGTCTACAGCGACAGGGATGCCGAGCGGCTGAAGTTTATTCTCAGGGCCAAGGCGGTGGGTTTTACCCTGGGGGAGATAGCCGAACTCTTGTCCATTGAACTGGATAAGTCCAACCGTGCCTGCAGCGATGTCAAAGGCATGGTGGACGACAAGTTGGATAAGGTGCAGCAGAAAATTGCCGAGCTTAACCAGTTCCGCCAGTCTTTGCAGTTACTGTCTGATACTTGCTGTGGCGGCCCGGAAAGTGCCGAGCATTGTTCGATTCTGGAGGCGTTGGAGTCTTGTGACGATGAGCTGTCCCCCAGAGTCGAAACCGGCAAGGGTCACAATCACAGTCATGCCAATAGCCGTGCAAGTAGGGGCGCAAAATCATGTTGATGGATAATTTTATTGAGCTGTTTCTCGAGTCGGCACCCTGGCTGCTATTGGGGCTGGTGCTGGCGGGGCTGCTGAAGGTTTTTGTTCCCATGAGCTGGATGCAAAAGCAATTGGGGGGCCATGGCCTCAAGACCACGGTTAAGGCGGCCCTGCTGGGAGCGCCTTTGCCGCTGTGTTCTTGCGGCGTTATCCCGGCCGCCGTTGGCCTGAGGCGCAGCGGCGCCTCCAAGGCTGCCACCACCTCTTTTCTGGTGTCGACCCCTGAAACCGGCGTCGATTCGGTCACTGTGTCCTATGTTCTACTCGGCCCCTTTATGGCGATTGTCAGGCCCATTGCCGCGGTATGCAGTGCCATAGTGGCGGGTTTGCTGGTTGGCCGCGATGATGAGCCGGTTTTGCCCTCTGAGGCAGTGAAGATGAGCGAGCCGGAGAAGGCTCAAGCTAAAACCGTGGCCCAGTTCAAGCCGGCAGTCGCCGCCAACTACAGTCCTCTCAAGGCCGCGCCGACACAAGCTCAGAGTTCCTGTTGTGCCCCGGCCAAGGTGCAAGAGGCAGACTGCTGCAGTACGGCCAAGGTCAGTACCGCTAAGGTCAGCACCGCCGGCAGGTCTTGTTGCTCTTCGGTCAAGGGGGAAGCCACTCAGTCCTGCTGCTCGCAACCCAAGGTAGAGACGGCTTCATGTTGTTCTTCATCACAATCGGCCTCAAGCTGCTGCGACAGTGATGACATGGCGGCTGAACTTAAGTCGAAGTCTGTCTTGCATAGAGTGCTGGCCGGTCTCAAGTATGCCGCCACGGATTTGGTGCGTGACACCGCCATCTGGTTGCTGGTGGGGTTGTTCTTTGCCGCGCTGGTACAGACCTATGTGCCGGGAGACTTCCTGGCCCAATGGGGCGGCGGTATTCTGGCTATGTTGGTGATGGTTCTCATCTCCATCCCCATGTATATCTGTGCCACAGCTTCAACGCCGATAGCGGCAGGTTTGCTGTTGGCCGGGGTTTCCCCGGGCGCTGTGTTGGTATTTATGCTGGCGGGACCTGCCACCAACATAGCTACTCTGGGCGTAGTCGCCAAAGAGATGGGTAAACGGGCGCTTTACGGCTATCTTGGTGGGGTACTCGGGGTGGCGCTGCTGGCCGGAATGCTGGTGAACCTGCTGGTGGCGAACTTTGGTTTTGAAGTGATGCCGCAGATAGGGGAAGAGCACCAGTTACTGCCACAGGCTGTGGTTAACTGGTCGGGGATTATTCTGGCGCTGCTGATGGGCAAGGTGATTTACGACAAGATCCCCAGGCGTTGGCTGCGGCGGGATTGCTGCTCTGGCTGACACTCAACTGAATATAGGGAAAGGCGCTCGATTGAGCGCCTTTCGTTTTATCTATTGCCAAACAGGGGCTGTGAAGGGAGGGGGTCATTTGCTTTGTTTGATATTCTCCACAGGATTGAGTTTGGCCTGTTTCTTGGCTATTTTGGCGGCCCGTTTCTCCTTGGCAGAGTGCATGGGTTTCTTCTTTTGCTCTTTGCTGTTTTTGTGCTCTTTCATGGTGTTGATTCCATTGATAGCGAAAGCCTGGCTGGGGTTTATCTCCCCGCTTCCTGCAATTTAAGATCCACTTACAGCTGGCATACCGGTCAGTCAGACACCGGCGTGATTCAACCAGTTGGTCGGCTTGGGCCGACCTGAATATTTTACGCCTGTTGCCGAAATACTGCTGTCGGCTTCAATAGAATATTTGTGAATAACGCTCTGGTTTTGAGACGGTATTTGACTAAGGAGCGTTAACAAGCTTTATCTGTGCAGTGCGTCGGTTTGCAGGCCTGGACGCAAGGCGCGGTTCGCAGCCAATGGCCCTGGCCCTTTGCAAGAATTTTCTAAGAGTATTTCACTACAAAGTGGCCAGGGCCGTGCGCAAGATTGTGTGAGAGAGCGAGTGAAAGCTTGGACGAATCTGTCTCTGCCACAACTTTTTTAAAGTGCTTCCGCCTTGAGTATGGCTCTTGGGCGTCTGGCTCGATACTGCACCAGGCTGACCCCGGTCAGCACTAAAGCACCGCCGACATAGTGAGGTATTCCCAATTGCTCATCCAGTAGCGTGGATGCCAGCACGGCAGTGAAAATTGGCATCAGATTCATAAAGATGGCAGTTCTCTCTGTGCCCAGTAGGGCTATTGCTTTGATCCAGGCCCAAGGCGCCAGAATCGAGGCACAGATAGCGGCATAGGCTATCAAGGGCAGTGAAGCCTGAGTAATGCTGATACTGCTGGCAAAAAGCAGCAGGGGGGACAGCATGAACACGGCGAACAGTATTTGCACGTACAACAAATCCCAGGTCGGCAGTTGCAGTGACCAGCGTTTCAACAGCACGCCGTAGAGGGCGTAGACCACGGCGGCCAGCAGTAACAGGAGATCGCCGGGAACCACTGAGGTGGACAGCCGGGCCAAGTCGCCTTGGCTGAGCATAAACAGTAAGCCGCTGAAGGAGATAAAGGCGCCAAGCAGTGCCAATTTGGAGAGCCTTACTCCGAGTAAAGGCACCGCCAGCAACAGGCTGAGAACCGGCACCAGAGAGGTGATCAATGCCATATTGGTGGCGCTGGTGGTCGCGGCGGCAAAATACGCCAGGCTTTGGTTCAGCACCATTCCTAGGCTTGCCAACACGGCGAGTTTGCCAAGATGAGGGCGAATCATGGCGCGGCGGCGCCAAACCCCGGGAAGCAACACTGGGGTCAATAACAAAAGTGCAAAGGCCCAACGATAGAAGGAGATGGCTTCCGGCGCTATAACATCGGCGGAGAGTTTATTAACCAGACTATTGCCGGCCCAGATGGCTACCGCCAATAAGGGAAAAAGATACAAAAAAGGACTCCTCAGCCCTAAGAACAAGGCTTAACAGATAGATAATAGGGGCAGATTATTTCACGTCTTATGTGATATACATATCTGCTATCAGACAAGTTCAATCCGCCTTCGGACATAGGTATATGGCTAATATTTATCATCCACCGGGGCAGCATCCTGGTGATGGCTCACAGGTGTTTTTCTATTACCAGCAGTTTTCACCCGATACGCTGACACCCATGCACAGCCATACCTGGGGGCAACTGCAATTGAGTCGCGGTGGTTTGATGGAGCTGGTGGCTCAAGGGCGGCGCTTTATGTCGTTGTCGCAGTGCGGTATCTGGATCCCGGTCGGTATAAAACATGAGAGCTACATGCGCCGCTGCGTGCAGTACAGTTCAATGAATGTGCCGCAGGAACTGGCTACCAGGCTGCCCAAGCACATCTGCCTACTGGAGTTGAGTCCGATAGCGGAAGCTATTTTGATGGACTTGAACTCAAGAGGTGTTGAGTTGGCCCATACGCCTGAGGATCAAAGGCTGCTTAAGGTGCTGTTGGATCAATTGAGTCGGGCCAGGGAAGTGCAGCCTTTTTTACCGGTAACCGACCATCCCATGTTGCAAGCCATAGCTGCCGAGCTGGAAGCCGTACCTGAGGGCGGGCGCAGTTTTGCTGCCTGGGCAGATACCTTGGGGACAACAGAACGTACGTTGGCGCGCTTGTGCCAGGCAAGGCTTGGGATGAACTATACCGAGTGGCGGCAACGTTATCGCTTTATCCACAGTTTACAATTGCTGCGGCAAGCGATATCAGTAAAAGAGGTGGCATTGACGCTGGGGTATCATCAGACCTCGCCCTTTATTAGTTTGTTTCGCAAGTATGCCGGTTGTACACCACAGGCTTACAGGCAACAACTGGCCCAAGGAAGTGCCCTTGTTCTTCCTTGAAAAAAGGGGCGCCTTAAGGCGCCCAAAAGGTGGCTCGAAACTAAGGAAGGTGCGAACAAGTCCTCGTGGCACTCTGGCTTACACAGCAATTGGCGTTCAAGGCATCTGACTGAAGGCATGCCGGGGCCTGTCGAAGTCGGATAACGCAGAGAGCCCTTTGCAGTGAAAGCCCCGAAGGGCGTGGCTTACAGGCCTGCCTGCTGTGTTGTGTTTCTTGCAAAGGACTAGGGCCATTTGCTGCGAACCACGCCTTGCATTCAGGCCTGTAAGCCGACGCAGAGCACACATGGGACTTATTTGCACCTTCCCGAAGGAGTAGCTTGGGCTTACTCTTGATCTGCGCGTTTTTCGCGCTTTTCCCGTCGTTTTTCTTTCAGGGATTTAGTTGGTTTTTTCTTCGCTTTTTCTTTACTCATGAGCGTATCTCCTCTTCAATGACCCCTCTCCACGCCGCCGCTTTGCTAGGAGAGAGGGCTGTTTCCCCTTTGACCGACCGGGAAAGAGGCGGTGGTCAAAGGATTAAGCCAAACCCCGGATCATCCTGTCGGGGCAGTTCACGGCTGAATTAAACACTTCAAGGCACTGTCTCCTCTTGTTAAGCGTCTATAAGCATGCAATCAGGCTGGCAGGCAGGGCCTTGGCTGGTTCAGGGATAAGATCTGAAACAGCACGGGGCCACCTGGTACATCCACTTCAATCAGTTCATCCAGCGTACATCCGAGCAGGGCTTCGCCCAGATCGGACAATACCGAATAGCGGCCGGAGTCGGGATCATGTTGTTGTGGATAAACCAACTCTACCTCCAGAAATTCGCCGGTTTTCAGGTTTTGCAGGCGCGCCTTGGTTCCCGGGTGCACCACACCGCCGCCGGGACAGGGTTGCGCCAGTCTGGCGATCACCGATGCCAGGGTCAGTGGTCTCAATGAGACATTGAACGAGTTTTGCAGATAGAGCTGCGATGTTTTGAATGAAAATAGATCTGCCAGTGCAGACAAAGATTTATACACCACCACAACCTCACAGGCTGAAACGGAAAATGAATAGAAAACTTTGTTACTGCCGGATGCGCGGCCGCACCCGGCTTACACTGGAAATGTCAGTGAGGTGCTCTTGAGAGAAAAAGTGTGACTGTACATAATGAGCCTCCGCAACATCAATGCAAGTGCAAGCACTTAAAAATAAGGGAAAATATGACCAACACCCACCATAGCCCAAGGAGATCGTAAAAGCAAACCCTCAATGGTCACAGCAGATATTGGTCGGGGTCATCTGTGCCAAATTCTCCGGGGGAATGACATAGGGGGGTATGTCCAATACCAGATTACCCCAACGTTGGAACAAGGCTTCATAGAAGTATTCGATAAAGGTGCGGCATTTTCTCGGTAGATAGGCGCGTTTGGGATAGATGAGATTGACAGTGACATGCTCCATGGGAAAATCTTGCAGTATCGGCAGCAAGTCACCTCGCTGCAATGCATCATAGGCAATCATCATAGGTAGGCTGGCGATCCCAAGGCCATCTATGGCGGCTTCTCTGGCCAGGGTGATATTGTTGACCTGCAAGCGACAGTCGGGAATGATCTCTTGCCACTGCTTGCCATCAAATATTCGCCAGTTGCCATCTATGTATGGTGATGCCAGGCGTATTCCTTTGTGCTTCAATAGCTCATCGGGTGAAGCCGGTGTACCAAATTTCTGTAGATATTCCGGGCTGGCCATCAACACCTTGTGGGCATTTATCAGGCGGAAGTTTTCCAGTCTCGGGTCATCCAACCCCTGGACATGAAACATCACATCGATCCCTTCTTCGACCATATCTACTTTGCGGTTGGTCAGTTCGGCTTCAATCTGCATTTGTGGATAGTCTTCCAGAAATTTGGCAATTACAGGGCCGAGAGCTTGCTGGCCAAATTCTATTGGGCAAACAATACGCAGGTTGCCGCGGATAGTTTGCTGACTGGCGCTGAGTTGATCTTCGGCGCTGCGTAAATCCGTGAGTATTTTATTGACTTTGTTGAAGTAAATAGACCCTGCCTCAGTCAGTTTCAGGCTACGTGTGGTGCGTAGTAAAAGCTGTACTCCAGTGCTGTGTTCCAACTCGGCTATCTTACGACTAACGGTCGCCTTGGTGATGCCCATTGCCTTAGCTGCGGCGGTAAAGCTTCCCTTATCAACAACTTGTGCAAAAACCTGTATCCGATTAAGATCCATTTTATTGTTACGCCTGTGAAACAGTGGGTTGAGTATCGGGTATCTAATAAATCTACTGAGACAGTTGTAAAATACCACTGCAAACTTCAGGAGTCTAATGATGTCAATGAGTGAGGCCGTCAGCGTTATCTTCGGCTCTCTTGGAATGTGATTACTGACATCGGCAGTCAATATTTATTGAAGCCAAAAACAGTGCTGATATAAAAACTGATATTGCTTGTGCTCGACCCTTGGTGCCGGATGGGGTTGTGTGAGGTAAGGGGACTCGACAGAGCCCGACTTCCACATTGATAACCCGGTTCGTCGATACAGACCTATTTAGATGCGTTTCCCGACCAAACCTTTACTGGTGTTATCGATAGTCTGTCACCGGCCTCCGGCACCAAACCTATCCCACCTTCTCTAGGCTACGCCGGGAGATGGCTTGGCGCTTAACTCGGTAACTTGGGCTATTTTTCTTTGTGGCGCTTGGCTTTGAATAACAAGCAAGGCCGGTTATTTTGAGGACTCGGGACGAGCGATCACTGTCTTATCGACCACATCATGGGGCAGGCCAATGATTGGAGCGTGCGTCTCTTGGTTATACATCTTCATCCCTCCTATCGTACTCATTGCTGAGATATTTTGCGCCGAATTTCAGACTGGTGTAGGCTGAGTTTCCGAGAAATAACAGAGTACTACCTGTGCAGTGGCAATTATTACCCTTTACAGAGTTAACCTTGGACTCCCTCTATGAATTGATGAAACTGAGGGTGGATATTTTTGTAGTTGAACAAAATTGCCCTTACCCTGAGTTGGATGAAAAAGACCGCGTGGCGGGGACCATGCACCTGCTTGGCCGTGGTAGTTCCGGAGAACTGTTGGCTTATGCCAGATTGCTGCCAGCAGGTGTCAGTTATTCCCAGGTCAGTATCGGCCGGGTAGCAGTCGCGCCCAAGGCTCGTGGTGATGGCCGCGCCAGGCAGTTGATGCAGGAGGCGATTGTTAATTGTCAAAAGCTGTGGCCGGCTGAAGATATCAAGATTGGCGCGCAGGATTATCTGCGGGCGTTTTACCAGAGTTTGGGGTTTGAAGCGGTTTCAGATGTTTATCTGGAAGATGGCATTCCCCACCTGGATATGTTGTTGCATGCTCAAAAGAAGGACACTTGAATGTCGTTATATCGTATAAACCAGCGTCAAATCGTATGTGTGGCCAGCTTTCTGGCCAAACCAGGCAAAGAACAGGCTTTGATTGAGGTGCTGGCGGCACTAATCACGGATACTCGCAAGGAAGATGGTTGCATTCGTTACGAGTTGAATCAGAGTCGTGATGAGCCGCGCAGGATCACTTTCGTTGAGAAGTTTGTCGACATCGAATCTTTCGATCAGCACTGCGCTAAAGGAGCCATCCAGCACTATTTCCATCAGCAAATGCCTGAGCTGGTAGAGTCCCATCATGTAGAGACTTATCAGGAAATCATCGTCTGATATTTCCGGGATGAATTGAAGCAGGCTTTAAAACCAATGCCCCGTCCGGGGCATTTTCAGGCCCTCAGGCGAATATCCGGTTGCAGATCCAGCTCTCCTGCCGAGGGGATAGTCGCCAGCTGTGCATGCTGAGCTATGATAGCCAAGGGTCCACTGAGCAGATTACGTACAAACAGCAAGCGATAACCATATCCCTGTAAGCGATAGAAGGCGAGTTGTTGCTCGGCAGTCATGGCATGCCAATGGATGCTATTGCTGACCTGCTCTGCGTCCGGCTTTCGTCTGTCAGGTACTTGTGTGGCGATCATAGTGACTCTTTCCCAGATTGGCACTTGCTGACCATAAGGCGCTGCAGTTGTTACGTATTTGGCTAATATAACAGGCTTGCATGACTTAAAATATGATTTTGTTCAAAAAACAGACTAATTTAGCGCTTCAGTGTTAGCCCTAAAGTTTAAGCCTGGTCGTTACCGGAACATAAAGGGGTAATAGCGATTGGGTCATCGAGGAGGAGCCGTATGTTGTCCTATATTGAACCTGTGTTCCGGCCGCCATCGGAATGGAAATCTCTCATATTGCAGGTAACCAATGGTTGCAGCTGGAACCGCTGCGCCTTTTGCGACATGTATACCCAGGAGCAAAAGCGGTTCAGGGCGTTTAATTTGGAAAAGGTGGAGCAAGACCTGCGCCGGGTTGCAGCTTCCGGCGCCGAGGTGAGCCGGGTGTTTTTGGCCGATGGTGATGCCATGACTTTGCCGTTTGCCAGGTTGGAACAGATTTGTGAGCTGATTCATCACTACTTACCCAATGTCAGTCGCATCAGCAGCTATTGTTTGCCACGCAACCTTGGTAACAAGAGTGTGGAGCAGCTACAGCGGCTGCGGCAACTTAAGCTGTCCTTGCTGTATGTCGGTTGCGAGAGTGGTGATGACGAGGTGCTGACCCGTATTGGCAAGGGGGAGAGTTACGCCTCCTCGCTGGCGGCGCTGGAGAAAATCCGTGCTGCCGGGATTAAGTCATCTGTGATGATACTCAATGGTCTGGGGGGTGTGGCTTTATCGAGGCAACACGCACTTAATTCAGCGCGGTTGATGAATGAGGTGCAGCCGGATTATCTCAGTACCCTGGTGGTGACCCTGCCACTTGGCAAGGAAAGAATGGATAGTGCGTTTGATGGCGATTTTCAAATGCCGGACCAAAGACAACTGTTGCTGGAGATGCGTTATTTGCTGCAGGAGTTGGAGTTGAAGCAGACCATTTTCCGTTCGGATCATGCTTCCAATTATTTGGTGCTGAAAGGCATACTTGGGCGGGATAAGGCCAAATTGATGGCGACGGTTGAGGAGGCGCTCGCAGGACGCTTCGCCCTGCGAGCCGAGTGGCAAAGAGGCTTGTGATCAGTTCTCTTGTCGCTCAGTGATCCTTATGTCCCGTGCCGGGCAGGGGATCTGAATTCCTGCTTGTTGCAGGCCTTGCCAGATTTGCAGATTTATTTGGTACTTATCCTGGAAATAGCTGGCAGTGGGAACCCAATAGCGCACGCCGATATCTATGCCTGTGCTGTTAAAACCATTGATACCCACCTGTGATGGGGAGTTGGCATCGACACTGGGATGGCTGCCGAGCACCGCCTGAGCTATGGCTATCGCCTGCTGGGGATCGGCTTGATAGTCGATATTGAAGTGGGTTTCCACCAACTTGTTGGCAAAGGAGTTATGTAGTATCTCGCCGACAATGTGTTTATTGGGAATGCTAATCTGCTCGCCTTCCTCGTTGGTGAGTATGGTCAGCCCCAGATGAATATCTTTGACCAGGCCAGTGGTCCCCTTGACCGTGATGGTGTTGCCCACGATAAAGGGACGAGTGACGATAATGGTCACCCCAGCGGCGTAGTTGGATAGCATGCCCTGAATTGCCAACCCGGCACCCAGTGACGCGGCACCTATGGCTGCCACCATGGGGGTGACGCTTATCCCCAACTTACCTAAGGCAACGATGGCGATCATTATGATGATCAGTATCCGCACCAGATGGGTGACAAAGGTGGCCAGGGTGACATCGACATTGTGTTTTGCCAACTGGCGGCTGACGGTGTTGGCCACTTTGGCGGCCAGCCACAACCCCAGTAGAAAGATGATCAGTGCACCCAGGAGTTGGAAGCTGTATTTCACCAAAAACTCGGTTATCAGATCATAAACATTTTGCAGCTGCGCCAACTCCAGCTCCAACCCGGTATTTTTCATTGCTTGGCTCCTTTCCTGAAATGTCGCAAGATATGGACACAATATTCCTGAGTCATGTCACTCACTTGTATTCAATAACAGGGTATTCTGCCTCTTTGTTATGGCAAATTAAAAGGGAACTATATGAAGTCTTTTGCGTTTTTATTTTCTCTGTGTCTGACCATATTGGTCAGCCCTGTGATCCAGGCTTCCGAATATACAGTGGGCGATAGATTGACTCCCATTTCGCTGCAGGATCAGCATGAAGCAACCATGGTGTTGGATACTTCGGCCAAGTATCTTTTGTTTGGCCGCAGCATGAAAGGCGGGGAGATCATCAAAACTGCACTCGAAGGCCGTGATAATCAGGCGTTGCAACAGGCGGGTATCTTTTACCTGGCCGATATCAGCGGTATGCCATCCTTGATTGCCAAATTTGTTGCCATTCCACAGATGCGGGATCTGACTTTCAGTATTGCCCTGGACAAAGAGGGTGAGATCAGCAAATTACTGCCCGCCGCCAAGGATGCCGCCAGCCTGATCTCTCTGGACAAGTTGGCCATTACCAAGCTGCAATACTTTGATGATGCCGAAGCCCTGAAGCAGGCACTCAAAGAAGCCGGGCTGCAAGACTGAGCCCTTGGCAGCTAGAGCTTCAGCCGAGCTGCAGACTCAACATACTGATAGCCCCCATCTCCAGGCTGTTGTTGAACAGCAGCCTGCGCTCTCCTGAAAAGGCACTTCCCAATAAATAAAACAGCGGCTGCAGATGCTCATCTGTTGGATGACACAGCTCGGCGGTGTTGGCATCGACCAGGGTTTTATAGTCCAGCAGCGCTGAGTATTCTTCTGCCAATAAACTGTCGGCAACCGCTTGATTAAACCGGGTCGCCCAAGGCCGTGGTGGGCTGCCTGGTGCCAGGACGCGCAGATTGTGGACCACATTGCCTGAACCTATGATCAGTACGCCTTGCTCGCGCCAATGCCTTAACTCGCGTCCAAGCTGGAACTGCTGCTGCGCTCTGAGGTTTTGATCCAGACTCAGCTGAAATACCGGAATATCGGCCTCGGGGTAGAGGTGAACCAAGGCCGACCAACTGCCATGATCCAACCCTTGCGAATTGATACGAGTGACAGGAATGCTCAAACTGGCAGCAACCTGCTCTGCCAACTCCGGCGCGCCGACGGCCGGGTACTGCATGGCAAAGAGTTCGGCGGGAAAACCGCCGAAATCATGTATGGTTTGCGGCCGACGTGCGGTGGAAATAACTGTGCCCCGTGTCAACCAATGGGCCGAAAGTAATAATATCGCTCTGGGCCTGGGGAGTGTTTGTCCCAGCTTTTGCCACTGCTGTGTGGTGGTGTTGTTTTGCAAAGCGTTCATCGGGCTGCCATGGCCCAGAAACAGCGCCGGCATTATCTGTGTTGCGGACATAGAGTCTCCAAATCAGCTATCGGATGCAGCTCCTGACATATTTGCATTCAGCTTACCCGGACGCTCGATTGAAAATAATCGCAAAATACTCGCTATATACTTCCATTAAATCGAATATCTCCTGCTCTCCTGCTCTCCTGCTCTCCTGCTCTCCTGCTCTCCTGCTCCCCTGCTTGCCGCTATGCTTTACCTGTAGCCGTTTGCTTTGAAGCATCTTCAAGCGAGCAGCAATCATGGTTTGTATTTGAGGGTGAAAGTAGTAATTGCATGATTCTTAATGATTTTAATTTGTAGTCGTTAGGGTTTGAATTTTTGGAATAAAAAATTATTTTTAATGTATAAAAATTCATTGCCTGGGAGGCTGAAATAGCGTTTACTGCGCTGGATTTTAATCCGCATCGGCGAGGCTGTTCGCCGCACTTGAATGTCGAGGAGACACAGGGCCAATGAGCCAATTTCAATCTATTGATGTTGCTGATTATTATGACAATGAAACCTTTGAGCGTATCAAAGCTTTTGCCAGTGATAAGGTGACACCTTTTGTGGTGATAGATACCAAGATCATCGCGAAACAGTATGATGATATGGTGCAGAGCTTTCCCTTTGCCAGCGTTTATTATGCAGTGAAGGCCAACCCGGCACCTGAGATCCTCAGCTTGCTGCGTGATAAGGGCGCCAATTTTGATATAGCCTCCATCTATGAGCTGGATATGGTGATGGAGTTGGGTGTTTCCCCCGAGCGGATAAGCTATGGCAATACCATTAAAAAACGCAAGGATGTCAGAGCTTTCTACCAGCGTGGCGTGACTATGTTTGCCTCAGACTCAGAGGCCGATCTGCGGATGATTGCCGAAGAAGCCCCTGGGGCCAAGGTTTATGTGCGGATCCTCACCGAAGGGACTGAAACCGCCGATTGGCCTTTGTCGCGTAAGTTTGGTTGTCAGAACGAGATGGCCTATGAGCTTTTGGTGCTGGCCAAGGAGTTGGGGTTAAAGCCATACGGCTTGTCGTTCCATGTGGGCTCTCAGCAACGGGATATTGGGGCTTGGGACGCGGCTATCGGTAAGGTGAAGGTGATATTTGACCGGCTCAAAGAGGAACACGGCATAGTGCTGGAGATGATCAATATGGGCGGCGGCTTTCCGGCCAACTATATCGACAAGACCAATAGTCTTACCACTTACGCCGAGCAGATCATTCATTTCCTCAAAGAAGATTTTGGTGAGCAGTTGCCCAAGATAGTGCTGGAACCCGGGCGCTCCTTGATTGCCAATGCCGGAGTGTTGGTCTCTGAGGTGGTGCTCATCAGCCGTAAGTCCAACACGGCACTGGAGCGCTGGGTATTTACCGATGTCGGTAAGTTTTCCGGGCTGATTGAGACTATGGACGAAGCGATTAAGTTTCCGATTTACACTGAGGCTCAAGGGGAGCTGCAACCTTGCGTCATTGCCGGGCCTACCTGCGATAGCGCCGATATAATGTATGAACAGTACAGTTATGGGTTGCCAGAGGAGTTGGCTATCGGCGATAGGCTTTATTGGTTGACCACTGGCGCTTATACCACCACTTATTCGGCTGTGTGCTTCAATGGTTTTCCGCCTTTGCAAGACTACTACTTGTAATCCTGGCTAGGGTTTTAGCCTAAATTGATTTACACAGGGTGCCAATTGGCACCCTATCTGTTTGGGGTTAATTGTTCGCCTTGAGGATGGCGAAAACTTGTTCTTTCAACTCCAGTTTACGCTTTTTCATCTCTTTGACTTCTTGGGTAAATTCACTGGATAGTTGGCTTTCCTTATTCTTTATCTCTTTATCCAGCAGATTGTGTTCATCAAAAAGCTTCTGAAAATGGCTATCGCTGTTCTTGAGGCTGGTGATCAGATCGCGGTATTCCGGAAACATTGGCGCACTCCTGTTGGCTGGGGGGTTAGTGTTAACCCTACTCTGTTTGAAATGACGAATTTGTGACCTTGATCAACGGAAAGATTAACCGTTTGGTGGAGGTGAGTGAGGCCTTTTACTGCTATGCTTTCGAACAAGTTGCGGTAAAAATAGTCAGACAATTGTAGCCAACTTGGTAACTCTTTTACGGCTTAATATTTAATTATTGCCGTAAAATCTGTGATCAAGTTAATCTTATCCGCTTCCATACTGGGATAGAGTCTCGTTGAGACGAATTTTACAATCAAAATTGAAAGGGGTTTTCACTATGGCTGATGTATTTCACTTGGGTTTGACCAAGCAGATGTTGGATGGCGCCACACTGGCTATTGTGCCCGGCGATCCTGAACGAGTTAAACGTATCGCTGAATTGATGGATAAGCCAACTTTTTTGGCAAGCCATCGTGAATACACCAGCTATCTGGCTTATCTTGATGGTAAGCCGGTGGTGATCTGCTCTACCGGTATTGGTGGTCCTTCGACTTCCATCGCTGTGGAAGAACTGGCGCAATTGGGGGTTAATACTTTCCTGCGTGTCGGTACTACAGGTGCAATTCAGCCTCATGTGAATGTGGGCGATGTGATAGTGACTCAAGCTTCTGTGCGTCTCGATGGTGCCAGCTTGCACTTTGCACCAATGGAGTTCCCTGCAGTGGCTAACTTTGAGTGTACCACCGCCATGGTTGCCGCCTGTCGTGACGCCGGAATTGAACCACATATTGGGGTTACAGCCTCATCCGACACCTTCTACCCGGGTCAGGAACGCTATGATACCGTTAGTGGCCGGGTAACCCGCCGTTTTGCCGGTTCAATGAAAGAGTGGCAGGAGATGGGGGTTCTTAACTATGAAATGGAGTCCGCGACTCTATTCACCATGTGTGCTTCTCAAGGCTGGCGTGCCGCTTGTGTGGCCGGTGTGATAGTCAACCGTACCCAACAAGAGATCCCCAACGAGGCAACAATGAAGCAAACTGAAGTCAGTGCGGTTTCGATCGTGGTCAACGCCGCCAGAAAACTGCTGGCCTAGGCCTAATAGGTAAAAATGGAAAAGGCGCTCAACGAGCGCCTTTTTAATGAAGCATGATCCGGCTCAGAAATGGTACTGAGCTATTACCGAATAGGTGTTCTGGTCGACACCGTCCACACCATACTTGTTCTGCCAGTAATCATATTCAATACCCACCAAGAGTTTATCCTTTTTGGCTTCACCAAAAAGCACTGCGCCCAGGTCATATTTTATCTGGGGGTTGATGTGGATATTTTCTTTGTAGCCGTCTTCATCGGCGGCGAATACCCAGTCAATAAAGCCGTCGAAAACAATCTTGCTGTTGCCCACGGGAATGTCCATACGGAACACCGGAGTCAATTGCCAGCCATCGCTGAGATTGGCGCTGTTTTGGGCGTCACGGCGATAGGTGTTGAGTTGGAAATAGGTGAAGTAGGGCAGTTTGAGATCCATGCCGACACCGTAGAGTAGCGTCTCAACCGGGCCTTCACCCTCTTCAAACGTCAGGGCCAGCGACAGGTCGGTTACCGGACCGAAACCCACAGGTTCGCCGAGAATTTTACCGGCACTGAAGCGGGTAGAGATCTCACCATAGGTAGTATTGTCTTTGCCGCCATTGTGGCCGTTGAAATTGATAAAGTCCTGAAACACAAACCAGTCACCGTATTTCCAGCCACCGGCGCTTTCCAGGGTAAAAGTGGTTTGTTTGTCGGATGGTGCCAGGTCATAGTCCTGGCCATAGAGTGCGGTTACATTGATATCCCACCATTGCACCAGAGGTTCGCTGAATGCTTGAGGCGAGAGTAACAGAGCTGCACACAGGCAGATTTTTTTCATCTTAGAGTATCCCTTTGGTAGAGTCAGAAGCGGTTTGCTGTTGTGCCGGCAGCTATCTGTTGACGAAATATTTCGTCAAGGCTGAATTCTGTGATTCGATTGCCGGTCAAAAAGCCATGGCAATATAGGGAAAAATCGCGTTGGACTCAAAGCTTTTTTAACTGGCAGAAATACTTGTTACTTAATAATATTTTTGCATTTATTCAATGACTTAACTTGTATTTTGGGAGCTGTTGATTCGAGGCGGGTTAACGGGGATGTAAAGAAAAGTTGAATTTTGTGAGCTGAAAGTCATTTGTGCGGCTCATTCAAGGTCGTTTCAATTGCCCGTCATGACATATTATGTCGCCAAGGTGCGTAACTGCTGATATAGTGCTGAGAATGGATACTTGATTTTTGGGGGGGAGGGATATATGGCATCTTCGGATCCCATGCTTTATTGGGCCTTAGTCGGTATAGTGCTGATGCTGGCCGAACTGATACTGCCTGGCGGGATAGTAGTATTTCTCGGCGCGGCTTGTCTGGTGGTTGCCGGGGCTATCTGGGTGGGTTTGGTTGATGGCTTGGCCCAAAGCCTAACCCTGTGGTTTATCTCCTCAATCGTTTTGTTATTGAGCTTCAGGCAACTGACTCAACGCTTGGTGGGGGGGGACTCTCACGTTGGCAATACTGACGAAGAGCTGGATCTGTTTAATTTGCCGGCTCGGGTCAAGGAAACTATTGGGCCGGGTGAAAAAACCGGTCGCGTCGAATTTCAGGGGGCGGATTGGCCTGCACTGGGAGACGGCTCGGAGATCCCGGCCGGTACTCGGGTGAAGATCATCTGTCGCGACAATATTGCGCTGGTCGTGGAACCATTAGACGACTCTGAATAATCAATCAAGCAGGAAGGACTCTATGTTTGCATTTACCATTTTTATACTCTTTGTTCTGTTTATTCTCTATAAGCTGATGTTGATTGTGCCCATGCGTGAGGTGCATGTCATTGAGCGTTTGGGAAAATTCCGTACAGTGTTGCAGCCTGGCTTTCACTTTTTAATCCCTTTTTTCGATCGAGTGGCTTATCGCCACGATACCCGTGAGCAGGTGCTTGATGTACCGCCGCAGAGCTGTATCTCCAAGGACAATATCCAGCTGGAAGTTGACGGTCTGGTTTACCTCAAAGTGATGGACGGTAAGCTGGCAAGCTATGGGATTGAAGATTACCGCATGGCGGCGGTAAATTTGGCGCAAACCACCATGCGTTCCGAGATAGGTAAGTTGAGCCTGAGCCAAACTTTCTCAGAGCGTGACGCGCTCAACGAGGCAATTGTCCGCGAAATTGACAAGGCGTCCGATCCCTGGGGGATCAAGATGCTCAGATATGAAATCAAAAACATTAGCCCATCCAGGCATGTGATCCACACCCTGGAGAAGCAGATGGAAGCCGAGCGCCGCAAGCGCGCTGAAATCACCCTGGCCAGCGCCGAGAAAGAAGCGATGATCAATCTGTCTCAGGGTGAGCGGCAGGAAGCGATTAACATCTCAGAGGGCCAGAAACAGAAACGCATCAACGAGGCTCAAGGTACGGCACAGGAGATTGCGATTGTTGCCAACGCCCAAGCCGAGAGTATGGCCATGATTGCCAAGGCGCTGGCGGTCAACGGCGGGAACGAGGCGATGAACATGCAGCTCAAGGAACAGTTTATCGAACAGGTCGGTGAGATCTTGCAGAAGGCCGATATTTCTGTGGTTCCCACTGAACTGGCGAAGATGGAAGGTTTTTTCGAGGGTATTCAGCAAGTCAGCAATACAGCTGCCGGTAGCAAAGGAGCGCGCAAATGAATCTGGGACAGATAGATACCGACATGGTCGTACTGGGGATCTGGGGTCTTATTTTTCTGGTCTTTATCATCAAGCTGTTTCAGTCGATTCGCTTGGTGCCAACCAAATCCGCCTATATTGTGGAGCGTTTGGGTAAATATCATATGACCCTGGATGCCGGTTTCCATGCGCTGCTGCCATTTATTGATAAGGTTGCCTATATCCATGACCTTAAAGAAGAAACCATAGATGTACCGCCTCAGGAATGTTTCTCCAGCGATGAAGTGAATGTCGAAGTCGATGGGGTTATCTATATTTCTGTGGTGGACCCGGTTAAAGCCAGCTACGGGGTAACCGATTATCGTTATGCTGCGATTCAGCTGGCGCAAACAACCACTCGCTCTGTGATAGGTACTCTGGAGCTGGACCGCACCTTTGAAGAGCGCGACTTGATTAGTGCCAAGGTGGTAGAGGTACTGGATCAGGCCGGTGCCACCTGGGGGATTCGGGTGCATAGATATGAGATCAAGAATATTACGCCGCCGGAAACCGTGAAAAACGCCATGGAGATGCAGGTCAATGCCGAGCGTGAACGCCGGGCATTGCTGGCCAAGAGTGAAGGCGATAAGCAGAGTAAGATCAATCGCTCCGAGGGTTTGAAACAGGAGATGATCAACCACTCAGAGGGTGAGATGCAGCGCCGAATCAACGAGGCCGAAGGTAAGGCCGAGGAGATACTGGCGATTGCCCGCGCTACTGCAGGTTCGATAGAGAAGTTGGCCGAAGTGATCGCTGCGCCCGGTGGCAAAAACGCACTGCGGATGCAACTGGGTGAGCAGTATCTGGCGCAGCTCAGTGGTCTGAGCAAGCCTGGCAGTAAGATAGTCCTGCCGGGGAACATGGTGGACTTTGAATCCTGGATGGCCTCAATCGGGCTGACTGAAGAGAATGATACCATTCCACCCAGGAGTTAATTTAATCCTCTAAGAATGGAAAGGTGGGGATGCGGCTAAGGATATACATTGTCCGGCGCCGTATCCGTGCCCGTTTGATGCGTCTTGCAGGTACTTGTCAGCCACGTGATTATTTACCAGATTGTTTAGTTCTAGGTTTTTGCTTGCGACTCGAATGAGTGCCGTAGTTTCCGGTAGTGTAAACATACTCCAAAGTTGCTGGGTCATGGATTCTGTTTATATATCAAGCCCCTGCATTTTAAAATTATCCACTCCTTCTTTGAATTAAAGTCTTGCAGACCACATTAAGGCCCTGTTCGGGCTTTGATTTCAGTTTTAGTCGGGCAGCGCTTTTTATTACTGCGAGATTTTATTTTTGACATATTATGTCTTTCAAACCTAAGCTAAGGCCACTTATGCCTATCCATTAAGGAGCAAGAGATGAACAGTGGAAGTTACGAGTTGGCGCCATTGACCGGCGTCGCCATTGGCAGCTTTATCGCCTTGATACTGATGTTGGCGGCTATATTGCTGTTTATCCGCAGGCGAAAGATGCCGACAACGGCCAAGAGCGCCGCCTCGGGTTTGCTGTTGGTAACATTGGCGGGTTCTGTGTGGGTATTTTGGCAGGCGCAGGCATCCAAGGTGGAATTGACGGCTCAAAGCCTGGTGATCGAGGTGCCTTTCTACGGTCAGAGCCTGGCTCCTGAGCATCTGCGTATCTCAGAGTCGAAAGTGATTAAGCTCGGCGATGCCAGTGGCCCCAAGCTTGGCATGCGTACCCAGGGCATAGGTCTGCCCGGTTACACCCTGGGGTGGTATCGGCTCAATGATGGCAGCAAAGCGTTTGTGGCTCTGACGGAAAAAGACAGCGTTTTGTTGTTGCCGACCGACCTTGGTTACAGCCTGCTGCTGAGTATGCCTGAAGCGGAGAGTTTGCTTAAGGGACTGGGGCAGAACCTGCCGGGATAAACGTTGAATATTGCTTAACCGGCCCGGAAACTCCATCCGGGCCGATTGTACTTGTTACCTGCGAGAGCGTTTTTGCAGCATATCCAAAGTAAACACCACCAGGGCGGCCCAGATAAAGCCGAAGGTAATGCTCTTTTCGATATCGAAGGGTTCATCGAACAGGGTCACCGCCATGATAAACATGATGCTGGGGCCAATGTACTGGAAGAAGCCCAGCATGATCAGCGGGATCCGCACTGCCGCACCGGCAAAGCACAGCAAGGGGATGGTGGTGATGATACCGGCAGCCATCAGCAGCAGGTTGAGATCCCAACTGTTGCTGAGCATATTGGCGCTGGCTTCACCGGTGCCCAGCAGTAAAAAGCCCAGCGCTGCCGGCATTAACACTGCAGTTTCGACCAAAAGTCCTGTCTTGGCGTCGACATTGACCTTCTTGCGCAGCAGGGCGTAGAAACCGAAGGAGGCTGCGAGCCCCAGGGATACCAGCGGAATTGAGCCGAAGGAAACCAGCTGGATCACCACCCCGGCAGCGGCAAGCGATACCGCAACCCATTGCAGTTTTCCGAGTCGCTCCCCCAGAAACAGCATGCCGAGCATCACATTGAACAGCGGGTTGATAAAGTAGCCCAGGCTGGCATCCAGCATATGATCATTGTTGACCGCCCAGATAAACAGCAGCCAGTTGCCGGCGATAAGAATCGAAGTCAGCAGCAGTACCGCCAACTGTTTCGGGCGCTTGAGTAACAGCCTGAGCTGTCCGAAACCACCGATAAATTGCATCAGGACCCCCATAAAGACGAAGGACCAGATGATGCGGTGCAACAGGATCTCGGGGGCCGAGACATGATGCAGCAACTTGAAGTACAGCGGCGCAAAGCCCCAAAAAATATAAGCGCAAAGGGCGAGAATGACCCCCTTGCGGTATTCGGTTTCAGGCATAGGTACTACACAATGACGAAAAGGAGAGAAGGGCGATTGTAGGGGGCAAAGCCCCTCGGCTCAAGTTATCGACAACAGATTCAGTGTTTGAGTTTTAAACAGCCACTCAGCCGACCATGTAAGTCCCTGTACCAAAAGCGATATGGCTGCCTTTTTCATTATGCAGCTCCATTCGACAGACAGAGACCCTGTTGCCGGCACGGATCACTGTTCCTGTGCCACTGAAGACTTCTCCCCAGCCGGGGCGCAGATAGTCGACCCTGAGATCTATGGTGCTCAGGGTTTGCAGTCGCTGTTGCAGCTGCTCCACTGTCCAGTTGTCGCGACTGATAACCAAGCCGGAGAATGCCGTCAGGCCGCCAACCACATCCAGCACGGTTGCGGTAACCCCGCCATGGAGTATTTTTTGATGTATGTTGCCGATTAGCTCCGGCTTCATTTTGATCTCCACTTCGACACCAGAGGCGTCGTATCGGCGGATCCCAAGGCCGAGAAGATTGTGAAAAGGCACTTGTTTATCAAATACTTCTGCTACCTTGGCGAGTACTTCGGCTTGAATGTCCTGGCTCATGGGGCTTCCTGCGGTTGTTGTTTTTTAGAGCAATCAATCTAACGCTAATATGGCCGTTTGCCTAGTCCGGGCGGAAAAATCCCCTCTTGGCTGGCACTCTGGTGTTGGCTTCATTTAGAATAGCGTCCTCTTCTTTGGACACAGACAGTCATGGATCAGCCGCTGAGTATCGCTCCCGAGAGCCTAAATCATCCCCAAGACCCTATGCAGCAAGCCTTGCAGCAGGTGTTCGGCTACCGTACTTTCCGTGAAGGGCAGCGCCAGGTGATTGAACGTGTGATGGCCGGGGAAGACTGCATGGTGATCATGCCCACCGGCGGCGGCAAGAGTCTGTGTTACCAACTGCCCGCATTGTTGATGCCAGGGCTGACTCTGGTGGTTTCGCCGCTGATCTCCCTGATGAAAGATCAGGTCGACAGCCTGCTGCAGACCGGAGTCAATGCCGCTTATCTCAACTCATCCCTGCCCAGGGAGCAGAGCCTCAAGGTGCTGCGCCAGTTGCATCAGGGGGAGATCCGCCTGTTATATGTCTCGCCGGAGCGCTTGCTGCAGCATGAGTTTATTGAACGGCTGCAATCCCTGCCGCTGTCGATGTTTGCCGTGGATGAGGCGCACTGTATCAGCCAGTGGGGCCATGATTTTCGCCCCGAATATGCCCAGCTTGGCCGCCTGAAACAGCTGTTTCCCGGCGTGCCTGTGATGGCGCTGACCGCCACCGCCGACAAGGCGACCCGGGAAGATATCTGCCAGCGGCTCAATATCGCCCCCTATGTGCTTCTTTCCAGCTTTGATAGGCCGAATATTCGCTACACAGTGGCGGAAAAGCTCAACGCCGCCAATCAATTGCGTCAGTTTATTGCCGCGCAGAACGGCGCCGCCGGGATTGTTTATTGCTCCAGCCGCCGCCGGGTCGATGAAGTGGCCGAAAGGCTGAGGTTACAGGGCTATGCCGCCGAAGGCTATCATGCCGGTATGAGCGGTGACGAGCGCGCCAGTGTCCAGGACAGATTTCTCAAGGAACAGTTGGATATAGTGGTGGCCACGGTCGCCTTCGGCATGGGGATCAACAAGTCCAACGTGCGTTTTGTGGTGCATTACGATCTGCCCAAGAGCATAGAGGCCTACTATCAGGAAACCGGCCGCGCCGGGCGAGATGGCCTCGAGGCCGAAGCCTTTATGCTGTTCGAGCCCGCCGATATCGGCCGGGTGCGCCACCTGATTGAGCAGGGGGAACCCGGGCCGCAGCAACAGGTGGAACTGCATAAACTCAATACCATGGCGGCCTTTGCCGAAGCCCAGACCTGCCGCCGCCAGGTGTTGCTGCACTACTTTGATGAGCCCGCGCTGGAGCCCTGCGGTAACTGTGATATCTGCCTGGACCCGCCGAAACGCTACAACGGTACCGAGGATGCACAGAAGGTGTTGTCCTGCATATATCGCTTGGGGCAGAGGTTTGGCATGAACCAGTTGATTGAGGTGCTCAGAGGCTCCAAGTCCGCCGCCGTGGTCGACAGGGGGCACGACAAGTTATCCACTTGGGGCGTCGGCAAAGACAAGAGCCATGAACACTGGCTCAGTGTGACCAGGCAGCTTATCCATCTTGGGCTGGCGAGCCAGGATATTACCCGCGGCTCGAGTATTCGCCTGAATCCGGCCGCCAGGCCTGTGCTCAGGGGCGAAGTTGCACTGATGTTGGCCGAACCCAGAATTGACCTGCATGTTACCCGCAGGCGCAGTGTCAGCAGCAAGGCGCCACTCAATTACGATCGCAAGCTGTTTGCCCGTCTCAAGCAGTTAAGGCGCAGCATAGCCGAAGAGCAGGACGTCCCACCCTATCTGGTATTCAACGATGCAACCCTGGCGGAAATGGCGGCGATTTTGCCTACCAGTCAGGGCGAGATGTTGGCGGTCAATGGCGTTGGTGAGCGCAAGTTGGCCCGCTTTGGCGATCAGTTTCTTGACGAGATAGAGGCTTATCTCGCCGGTGACTGATGTTGCTCGGCGGCTTTCTGCTGGCTGAGTTGGTTGACTCCGGCACGCTTCACCAGGCTATCCAGGGTATCGGGCTGCTGCAGCGAGGCTACTCCAATAGGTACACAGTGATCTGCTTGCCAGCTCTGCACTATCGGCTTGAGTTGCTCGCTGACCTGCAAGGCGCCCTGGACTGAGGTGTAGGGCAGCAGGATCACTATCTCATCCATGCTGTAGCGCAGCAGTCTGTCTTGCTCCCTGAGTTTCTGTTCCAGCGCCCGCTGCAGGGCGGAAAGATCCACCTGACGTATATGGCTGGTACTCAGCAGCAGCAGGCTCAAGGGGTAGTTGCCCTTTTTGGCACTGCTGAGCATAACATCTAACTGCTGGGCCACCGGTAGTCTTTCCAGCGCCACAGTGCTTGGTTGTTGCCAGCGGTTACGGCAACTGACCAACCAGAATAGTGTACCTATGATGGCGAGCGCCAGCACTGAAATGGCGCCGTAGGCTTGGCTCAGTTTGGAGCGCTGATCGGCACTGGCAAGACGAATGTTCTGCTGGGTTTCTACCTGCAGCTGCTCCTGCTGGCTGAGCCTGGCCTTGTATTGCATAAAGCGGGTGTTGTTGAGCTGTTTTTGGGCCTCGGCCGCAGCCTGGGCCGCCAGTTTCATCGCCTCGTATGCCGGCTTAAACTCTGCTTTTTCGGCGTAATAGTCACTGATAAGCTGTTGGGTGTAGGCCACTTCATCGGCCAGTTGCAGTTGCTCGGCTTGCTGCGCTGCTTGCATCAACAGCCTTATGCCTTCATCGTCGTTACGCTGGGCGAGACGTACCCTGGCCAATAGCCGGGTAGCACGCATATAGTTGTTTACTTTGCCTTGTTTTTCATAGGTTTGCAGGGCAATGCCCACTAACTCATCGGCGATCTCGGTTCTGCCCCTAGCGAGTTCTATCACGGCTATCTGGCTGTAACTGTTGGCAAGTTCCAGCGGTGAGCCTATTTCGGGCAACAGTATTTTGGACTGTTTCAACAGGCTGTCGGCTTGGGCCATATCCTCCTGCGCCAGCGCGACTCCGGCGGCCATCAATAACAGCACATGGCGCACTTTGCCTTTGGCTTCATCTGTGTCCAGTGCCAACTTGAGGTAGTAAGCCGCTTGGCGCAGGTCGCCGGTGGAATACATCAGGCTGGCCATGTCGCCGTAAACATAGGCCAGAGGCGGCGATAACCAGGACGGATTTTGACTGCTGATATCCGGGTAGATGTCCAGCGCTAGGCGCAGATCTTCAATGGCGGTGCCATAATTGCCAAGGTCGTTCTCCAGCTGGCCCTTGAGTCTCAAGGCGTTGACCAGAGCCTGGGGTTGGTTGTGGTGTTTGGCCTGTTCAATGGCGCCGTCGAGTAACAGCAGTGATTGCTTCAGATCGTCGAAATTGGCATAGGCATCGGCGCGGCAGATTTGAAAATAGCTTTTGGCCTGTTCCAGCCTTAGCTGCCTGGCTCTGGCTTCCCCCAGTTCTGCCAGATTGATGGCGGCGCCGTTGTCTCCTAATTGCAGGAGTGCTTCACATTTAAATAGCTGTAATCTCAGCATTTGGGCCTGACTCAACTCGGAGGCCTGACGCTCAAGTTCATTGATTTGGGTCAGCGCCAGCGTAGGATACTGATAGAGGGTGTTGGCCAGTGTGTCCAACCGCTCCGCGGCCCAAAGCGCGCCAGAAAATGACCACAGGAGCAAGCTCAGTGCCAAGAGGCGAAAATCCATTTTTTCTCCGCTGAGTGAAGGTGAGTTTTGCCGGGCGAAACCGTGTTGGGATAATAACTATTTTTTATCATTTTTGGCACAAAAAATGATGCTATCGGCAAGATTTTATTCATCTATTTAGCTTTGGAGCGCCAAGGCTGGAATGGTGCAAATCAGCACGTTAAGCCGAAATTTTCAACTGATGCTGAGAAATATAGGCTTGACAGCGGGTAAGCTGGCAGTTAATTATTGAACTTCTTGAACCCGGTGGGAAGAATATAAACCCACTTCAAACGAATTTTTATCTGGTATAGAACGGCTAAATGAACCCACAAATGCAACTGTCTCTCCTCCTCCTTACTCTCGCAGCCACTGCGCGGAGGAGCTAGACTTGCACGTCGATTAGCAAGCCAGAACTCAAAACCCCGCGCCAGAAACCGCGGGGTTTTTTGTTTCTGGCACGGGAAAAATCAATCGAAACCCCTGAATGGAGAATCCAGATGTCTGACAGAGTGTTTATTTTCGATACCACCTTACGGGACGGCGAGCAGGCGCTGGCTGCCAGCCTGACAGTGAAAGAAAAACTGCAGATAGCCCTGGCTCTCGAGCGCCTGGGGGTCGACATCATGGAGGTAGGGTTCCCGGTTTCCTCTCCCGGCGACTTTGAGTCGGTACAGACCATAGCCCGTACCATCAAAAACAGCCGGGTTTGTGCCCTGTCGCGGGCACTGGAGAAAGATATCGACGCCGCGGCCCAGGCCTTGTCGGTCGCGGATCAGTTCCGCATTCATACCTTTATTTCAACCTCAAATATCCATGTGCAGAGCAAACTGAAGCGCTCCTTCGACCAAGTGCTGGAGATGGCGGTAGGGGCGGTGAAGTATGCCAGGCGTTTTACCGATGATGTGGAGTTTTCCTGCGAAGACGCCGGCCGGACCCCGATAGATAATCTGTGTCGCATGGTCGAGGCGGCCATTGATGCCGGTGCCCGCACCATCAATATTCCGGACACAGTGGGCTATACCCTTCCCAGCGAGTTCGGCGGCATTATTCAAACCCTGTTCAACCGGGTGCCCAATATCGATCAGGCGGTGATCTCTGTGCACTGCCACGACGATTTGGGGTTGTCGGTCGCCAACTCCATCATGGCGGTGCAGCAGGGGGCCCGGCAGATTGAGTGTACCGTCAACGGCATAGGTGAGCGGGCCGGTAACTGTTCACTGGAAGAGATCGCCATGATCCTGGCGACCCGCAAGGATATTCTGGGGCTGGAGACAGGCATCAAGGCTCAGGAAATTCACCGCACCTCCTCCATGGTGAGCCAGTTATGCAATATGCCTATTCAGGCCAACAAGGCGATAGTGGGCGCCAATGCCTTTACCCATTCATCCGGTATCCATCAAGACGGCATGTTAAAGGCGCAAAACACCTATGAAATCATGACACCTGAGAGCATAGGCCTGAATCGCAATCACCTGAATATGACCTCACGCTCCGGCCGCCATGTGATCAAGCATCGAATGGAGCAGATGGGTTATTCAGAGCAGGATTATTCATTGGATCAGCTGTACGACGCCTTCCTGAAACTGGCCGACAAGAAGGGCCAGGTGTTCGACTATGACCTGGAAGCCTTGGTGTATATGGAGGGCCGGGCGGCGGCCGACGACCACTTCCAGTTGCAGCAGCTGGTGGTGCAATCCGACTCTACCGAGGGCATGGCCACCGCCACTGTACGTATTGAAGCCGCCGGTGAGGTAGTGACCGAAGCCGCCACCGGCAATGGCCCTGTGGATGCTGCCTATAAGGCGATAGCCCGCGCCAGCGGTCAGAGCGTGGATATCTGCAGCTATAAGTTGAGCGCCAAAGGCGAAGGCCAGAATGCGCTGGGGCAGGTGGATATTACGGCTCAGTACCAGGGGCGCAATTTCCACGGTGTCGGCTTGGCTACCGATGTGGTCGAGGCTTCGGCCGCGGCCCTGGTGCATGTGATGAACCTTATTCAGCGTGCCGACCAGGTGGCGGATCATAAACAGAAAATACAACAGAGAAAGGAGTTGGGTGGCGTATGAGTTATCAGATAGCGGTATTGGCCGGCGACGGCATAGGCCCGGAAGTCATGGCCCAGGCCCGAAAGGTGCTGACGGCGGTAGAGCAACGCTTCGACCTGGCAATGGAGTACGCCGAATATGATGTCGGCGGCATAGCGATAGATAACCATGGCTGCCCATTGCCGGCATCGACCCTGGCCGGATGTGAAGCGGCAGATGCAATTTTGTTTGGCTCGGTCGGCGGCCCCAAATGGGAAAAACTGCCTCCCAATGAACAACCCGAGCGCGGCGCGTTGTTGCCGCTGCGGGGCCATTTCGGCTTATTCAGTAACCTCAGACCGGCCAAGTTACATCAGGGGCTGGAACATCTGTCGCCGCTGCGCGCCGATATCTCGGCCAAAGGGTTTGATGTGCTGTGCGTACGTGAACTGACCGGCGGTATCTACTTTGGCAAACCCAAGGGACGTCAGGGGGAGGGCGAGAGTGAAGAGGCGTTTGACACCATGAGATACAGCCGCGCCGAGATCCGCCGAATCGCCCATATCGCCTTCGAGGCCGCCCGTGGCCGCCGCGGCAAGGTGACGTCGGTCGACAAGGCCAACGTGCTGGCCTGCTCGGTACTTTGGCGTGAAGTGGTCGAGCAGGTCGCGAGCGAGTATCCGGATGTGGAACTGGAACATATCTATATCGATAACGCCACCATGCAACTGCTGCGTCGCCCCTGGGACTTTGATGTGATGCTGTGCTCCAACCTGTTCGGCGACATACTTTCCGATGAAATCGCCATGTTGACCGGCTCCATGGGGCTGTTGTCATCGGCTTCCATCAACAGCAGTGGTTTTGGTCTCTATGAACCGGCCGGTGGCAGTGCCCCGGATATTGCCGGCAAGGGGATTGCCAACCCGGTAGCGCAGATCCTGTCGGCGGCCTTGATGTTGCGCCACAGTCTGCAGCAGGAAGAAGCGGCGGCAGCGATAGAGCGCGCCGTTGGCAAGGCGCTGGCAGATGGCTTCTTTACCTGTGAGTTGCTGGCGCCGGAGCAGCGGCATAATGCCAAGACCACGGCAGAGATGGGTGACTATATCGCCAATGCGATTCGGGAGGGGGTGTAATGGGTAAGACATTGTATGAAAAGGTGTGGGATGCCCACCTGGTGACGACGCCGGAAGGAGAAGCGCCGATTATTTACGTCGACCGTCATCTGGTGCATGAGGTGACCTCGCCCCAGGCCTTTAGTGGCCTGAAGATGACCGGGCGCCAACTTCGGGCACCGGACAAGACCTTTGCCACCATGGATCACAACACCTCGACCAAGAGCGCCAGTCTGGACGCCTTGAGCCCCATGGCGCGCACTCAGGTTGAAACCCTTGCACAGAACTGTCGCGAATTCGGTGTGCGTCTGTATGACATTCACCACCCCAATCAGGGCATAGTGCATGTGATGGGGCCAGAGCTGGGCATTACCCTGCCGGGTACGGTTATTGTCTGTGGCGATTCCCATACCGCTACCCACGGTGCCTTTGGCGCGCTGGCCTTTGGTATCGGCACCTCTGAGGTGGAGCATGTGCTGGCCACCCAAACGCTGCGGCAGCTTAAGGCCAAGACCATGAGAGTTGAGGTCAAGGGGCAACTGGGCGAGGGGATTACCGCCAAGGATGTGGTGTTGGCGATTATCGGCAAGATAGGCATGGATGGCGGCACCGGCTATGTGGTGGAGTTTTGCGGTGACGCGATTCGCGCCCTGTCGATGGAGGGGCGCATGACGCTGTGCAACATGGCGATTGAGATGGGTGCCAAGGCCGGCATGGTCGCGCCGGATGAAACCACGTTCGCCTATCTTGAGGGGCGTCAGTTTGCGCCCAAGGGCGCCGATTGGGATGCCGCCCTGGCAGCTTGGAAGACGCTCAAGTCCGATGATGACGCCATCTTCGATGCCTATGTGGAGTTGGAAGGCAGTGAAATCGCGCCGCAACTGACCTGGGGCACTAATCCGGGCCAGGTGGTGGCCATAGATAAACCTGTGCCCAACCCCGCCGAGGAGGCCGATGCCACAGTGCGCGGCAGTATGGAAAAGGCGCTGAATTATATAGGTTTGACACCGGGTACCCTGATGACGGATGTGGCCATCAACAAGGTCTTTATCGGTTCATGCACCAATTCACGTATCGAAGATCTGCGCAGCGCCGCGGCGCAGATCCGTGGTCGGCGGGTGGCTGACGGCGTGACCGCCATAGTGGTGCCTGGCTCGGGACAAGTAAAGGCTCAGGCCGAAGCCGAAGGGCTGGATAAACTGTTTGTCGAGGCCGGGTTTGAATGGCGCTTGCCGGGCTGCTCCATGTGCCTGGCGATGAATGATGATCGCCTGGAAAGCGGCGATCGCTGCGCCTCAACCAGTAACCGCAACTTTGAGGGGCGGCAGGGGCGCGGCAGTCGTACCCATCTGGTGAGCCCTGCCATGGCTGCCGCTGCCGCCATTGCCGGTCACTTTGTCGATATCCGCCACGCTGGCCAGGAGAAATAAAATGCAGGCTTTTACTATTCATCAGGGAATTGCGGTGCCATTGGATAGCGCCAATGTGGATACGGATCAGATCATCCCCAAACAGTTTCTATCCAAGGTCACCAAGGATGGCTTCGGTGTCCATCTTTTTCACGACTGGCGCTATCTGGACGATGCCGGTGAGCAGCCGGATCCTGCCTTTGTGATGAACCAGCCCAGATATCAGCGAGCCTCTATTTTACTGGCGCGGGAAAACTTCGGTTGTGGCTCCAGCCGTGAACACGCGCCTTGGGCCCTGGCCGATTATGGTTTGCGGGTGATTATTGCGCCCAGCTTTGCCGATATCTTTTACGGCAACGCCATCAATAATGGGTTATTGCCGGTGATTCTTGAGGCCGCTGAGGTGCAGCAGTTGTTTGAGGAGGTAACGGCGACCGAAGGCAGTGAAATCAAGGTTGACCTGCAGCAGTGCCAGGTTGTTTCACCCTCCGGGAAACGCTTTACATTTCAACTGGCTGAATCTGCCCGTCATAAGCTGCTCAATGGATTGGATGCCATCGGCCTGACTCTGTCCCATGAGCAGGCCATTGCCGATTATGAAGCCGGGCTACCGGGCTGGCGGGCCTGATCCAATCTGTATATTCAGCGTACACTTGTACAAGAGCAGACCAGTGGCTTGGTAACTGGGCTGCTCTCTTGTGTTCCAAACAAGTATGTTGACCGTCTTAAACTATAATTTGTCATTTAAAAACAATTGTTTGATTGTTTTATCTATAGGGCGGCAGACTAGAGCTTTGAATGCTTAGTGATTTATGCTGTTTGTCTGGTTTAAATTAAGTGAACAAGTGTTTTTATGGGTTTTTGTTTTAGTTGTATTATTTTTCAATAGTTTATGTTGATTCTATAGTGATTTTTCAATCCTTTTTAGCAAACATTAATGCCATTTATTCTCTGTTTTAAGCACTTTTAAGGTGATCTTTGTCACTTTCTTGTCTTTATGTGGTGATTTTTTTGGTGTTTTACTCTGTTTTTTGCCTTCTGCTTGCAAAGATATTCTGTGTCAGTAAACTGCGCCGCAACAAAATGGAGTGATTACTCTATTTAGAAATTGCTAAATGAACAGGCAGAGAATAACAATGAAGAAACAACTTATTGCTGTCGCCATTGCGGCCAGCTTTGTGGGTGCAACGACTCAGGTACAAGCGGCGGGTTTCCAACTGGCGGAATCTTCCGCGACCGGACTTGGACGAGCCTTCGCCGGTGAAGCGGCCATGGCCGATAACCCAGCGGTTCAGGGGCGTAACCCTGCCATGCTCAGCTATCTTGAAGGTCGGCAGATCTCTGCCGGGGCCATCTATGTGATGCCGGACGTTGACGCCACAGGCCAGGTTTCGCTGGCATCTCCTTTGCTGCCGCAATCTATCACCATGAATGCCGATGCGCTCGATGTGGCAGACAACGCCGCAGTGCCTAACTTCTATTACTCCAACCAGCTCAACGACAGTTGGACCTGGGGTCTGGCTCTGAACTCCAACTATGGTTTGTCTACCGAACTGCCGGCCGCTCATGCGGCCTCCATTTTCGGTAATAAGACAGCCATTACCACAGTAGAGTTGAATACCAATATTGCTTACCGCATTGATGAGCACTTCACTGTGGGTGCCGGTCTGCGCGGCGTATATGGTGACGGTGAAATCGGTGCTTCGGTTCCCGGCTGGATTGAAGGTGTTCGTGCCGTCCCTGGCTTGCCTGCAGAGGTGACTTCGCGTTTGCCTGCTGCCGGTACTGAGCTCAAGCATCTGGAAGGTGATGACTTTGGTTATGGATGGCAACTGGGGGCCAGCTGGCAGATCAACCCTGATCACCGCTTGGGTATTGCCTATCACAGCCACGTTGAGCTGGATCTGGACGGTCAGGCCCGTGGCCTGGTCTATACAGGCGGTACTGCCGAGGTGGATGGTTACTTGCCATTAGAGCTGCCGGCATTTGCCGAGCTGGCTTCTTACCATCAGTTGACTGACAACTGGGCGATGCACGCCAGCATCAATTGGACCGACTGGAGCGTATTCAACAAGCTGGTGGCGTATTTCCCCGGCGAGCAGAAGCCTGTCGGTGGCCTGGAATCCGATCTGGTGAAGGAAGAAAACTTTAAAGATAACTGGCGCTTTGCTCTGGGTACCAGCTACCAGCTGAACAACGCATGGTTGCTGCGTGCCGGTGTGGCTCTGGATAAGACAGCGGTTGACGATGAATACCGTACCATCACTATTCCAGATACCGACCGTCTCTGGTTCAGTGTCGGTGCCGGTTATGCGCCCAGCAAGAACCTGACAGTGGATCTGGGTCTCACCTATATCCGTGCCCACGGTGATGCTCCTATCACAGAGACTCAAGATTTGATGGGCCTGGCTCAGGTTGCCTTCCAGGGCGATGCCAGCGGCCACGTCTGGTTGGCGGGTCTGCAAGTGACCTACAAGATGTAATACCATTCCAGCCAAGGAATGAGACAAGAGCCCCGCCGAGCGGGGCTTTTTCATATCTGTCAGGCAGGCCAGATCGGCTTGATGGTCACCAAGGTTAGATCTAAGGCTGTTTTATACTTGGCGTGGCCGGTCTCAGGGCTTATATTCATGCTATTGCCAACAAAAGAATAATAAGCCCATGAAATATCCATTCTTGTTTGCCAGCGCTATCTCACTGATTTCAATGCCGAGTTTGGCCGAGTCCGATCCTGTCAGTTTGTTTATTCAGGGGTTCAATGAGCAAAAGATTGAGCTGATGCTGGCGCAAACCACCAAAGAGGTGACTTGGTTTAATGTCAGCATCACCAAGGTCGATCTGCAGGCTTCCGGGCATTCGGAGTTGGGCGCGGCGATGACCGACTATTTTCAAACTTTGCCGGGGGCCAAGGCCAGTATTCTGGGCTCGCTGAGCTCAGGTAACTATGTCAGCACCCTGGAAAAGGTCAGCTGGCAACAGGATGGCGAGCAACACAGCCAATGTAATATGGGCGTTTATAGCTTGAGAGGCGATAAGATTGCCGCCGTCTGGTATTACCCGGCGCAGGAATGTGATATCCCCGAAGCGGAAATTGGCTTACCCCGGGGCGATCAGCCTTGGCAGCAAAATTAATTCAGCCACCCAAGAAAGCTTTCACGTGCAAAAAAAATATATTATTGCCCTGGATCAGGGCACTACCAGTTCACGGGCGATTATTTTCGATCAGCAGGCCAATATCGTGGCCGTCTCCCAGCGGGAGTTCAGTCAGCACTACCCGCAACCCGGTTGGGTCGAGCATGACCCCATGGAAATTTGGGCATCTCAGAGTTCGACAATGATAGAGGTTATTGCCCGCGCCGGGATCCACAGTGACGAAGTGGCAGCCATCGGCATCACCAATCAGCGGGAAACTACTGTCATCTGGGATAAGCTCACGGGTAAGCCAGTTGCCAACGCCATTGTTTGGCAGTGCCGGCGCAGCAAGGAGATCTGTGAGCAGCTCAAGGCCGAGGGGCTGGAGGACTATGTCCGCGACAATACAGGTTTGTTACTGGATCCCTATTTTTCGGCCACCAAGATTAAGTGGTTGCTGGATAATGTTGAGGGTGCCCGCGAGCGGGCCGAAAGAGGCGAGTTGCTCTTTGGCACGATCGACAGCTGGCTGGTATGGAAGCTGACCGAGGGCAAGGTGCATGTGACTGACCCCACCAATGCGTCGCGCACCATGCTCTACAACATCCACAAACAATGCTGGGATCAGACCCTGTTGCAGGCGCTCGACATCCCTGCTTCGTTGTTGCCCGAGGTCAAGCCGTCTATGGCTGTTTATGGCACAACCCGGATTGCCGGTGAGGGCAGTGAAATTCTCATCGCCGGCATGGCCGGGGATCAGCAGGCGGCGCTGTTCGGCCAGCTGTGCGTCGAACCCGGCATGGCCAAGAATACCTATGGCACCGGCTGCTTTTTGCTGATGAACACAGGTGACAAGGCGGTGCGCTCAGAGCATGGGTTGCTGACCACAGTGGCTGTAGGCCCCAAGGGTGAGGTGCAATACGCGCTGGAAGGCTCGGTATTTATGGGCGGCGCGACCATACAGTGGCTGAGGGACGAGTTGGGGCTTATTCGTGATGCCCAGGACACAGAGTACTTTGCCTCCAAGGTAGAAGATACCAATGGGGTTTATCTGGTGCCGGCATTTGTTGGGCTGGGAGCCCCTTACTGGGACGCCAACGCCCGTGGCTCCTTGCAAGGATTGACCCGCGGCGTAAACCGCAACCACATCATACGTGCGGCGCTGGAATCCATCGCCTATCAGAGCCGGGATCTGCTGGATGCCATGAGTAAAGACAGCGCGGTTGCACTCAAGCAACTGAGGGTGGATGGCGGCGCCGTGAGTAACGACTTCCTGATGCAGTTTCAGGCCGATATCACAGATACTCAAGTACTGCGGCCGGCCTTGACCGAAACTACCGCCATGGGCGCGGCATTTTTGGCCGGTCTTGCCTGTGGTTTCTGGGACTCGGTGGAAGATCTTTCTCACCGGAGCGATGTTGAACGTTGTTTCGAGCCGGCCATGGATGAAGGACGGCGGGAGCTGTATTACCGTGGTTGGCAAAAGGCGGTGGACAGGTGTCGCCACTGGCATGAAACCGAGGAACTGTGATGTGCCGGGCGGTTTCTTGTCGGCTGTTATTGTCTCCCATTGAATAGTGACTCAAAATAGTGCCCCAAAGACACCAAAGTGAGCCCGCCATGACAGTGACGACCGAAGACGAATATCTGGCGCAATACAATATCCATGATTATCCGCTGCCGCTAACCAGTGTCGATAGCGTGCTGCTCTGTGTGCAAGAAGGGCAATTGTGTGTGCTCTTGGTCAAGCGTTCCGGGTTTCCCTGCAAGGGGATGTGGGCATTGCCGGGAGGCTTTATCGATCTGCAGCAGGATCAGGATATCGATGCTTCGGCCAAGCGCAAACTTAAGCAAAAGACCGGCATAGTGCCGCCCTACCTGGAGCAGTTACAGAGTATAGGCAATGGCCGCCGGGATCCCAGAGGCTGGTCGGTCACCATCAGCTATTATGCGCTGATGCCTCATCTTGAACCCGTCATGGAAGGGTCTGAAGAGAGCCGCTGGTTCAGCTTGCAGTCGCTGCCCGAACACTTGGCCTTTGATCACGCCGAGATCATAGCCTTGGCACAGGAGCGCTTACGCCAAAAGGCGCTCTACAGCTTGGTGGCGGCTTTTGCCTTGCCGGAATTGTTTACCTTGGCCGAATTGCAGCGAGTGCATGAGGCCATCCTGGGCAAGCCACTGCAGAAGAAATCTTTCCGGCGGCGAATCGAGCAGGCCGGCGTGCTCGCGCCCTGTGGTGAGGGCCGGGTCGAAGTCGGTCGCCCACCCCAGCTCTACCGGGTATTGCCTGAAGCCGCCGATTATCGCTTTGTACGCAACCTGGAAGCTTGAACTCCATTCGAGCTTCTTTGGTTTATTACTATCTTAGCTATTGGTTTAGTTCTTTTTTAAATAAGTGTCCTATAGACTTAAAATAAGCTTGACCGTTCTAAGTTGTTGTTTTAGATTAAGTGTCATTAAGACACTTAATGGTGAGCGATATGGATATCAGTATTGAGCTAGTAAACAAAGATGCGACCCGACAGGCTTTGACTGTTGAGCAATGGCAGTTTGCCGGTGGTGAGCAGCATGTGCGTTTGGCGGGTTTTGATGGACAACAGCTACAGAGCGCGATTATCTACGCCAGGTTGCAGAGCAGTGATGCCATCATGCAGCTGCTGCTGATCAAAGATGCTTTGGACCGCGCCGCCCCCGGCATTCAGGTTTCACTGCAACTTCCCTATTTCCCCTATGCCCGCCAAGACAGGGTTTGCGTCGCAGGTGAAGCTTTTTCCGCCGCCGTGATGGCGGGGGTGCTGCGAAATGCCGGTTTCAGCCAGATCCGCTGTTGGGATCTGCACTCGGCGGTCAGTGAGCAACTGCTGGAGGCCGAGCAGGTACATCAGGCGCAGCTGGTTTGTCAGTTTGCGCAACTGAAGCAGTGGCTGCAAAGCCACCAGGCGGCGCTGCTGGCACCGGACAAGGGCGCCAGCCACAAGATTGCCAAGGTTGCCGATGCGCTGAGTGCCGCCGGGATTGAGGCCGAAGTGTTTCAGGCCAGTAAACGCCGGGATCCGGCGACGGGCACCATATTGGCATCCGAGTTGGACGCCGAGGTCGCTGGCCGCAGTTTGCTGATCCTGGATGATATTTGCGATGGTGGCAGAACCTTTATCGAGCTGGCGCGGCTTTTGAAACAAAAAGGCGCCGCCCGAGTGGGACTCTATGTGACCCATGGCCTATTTTCTCGCGGAATCGAGCCGCTGGAAGGTTTGATTGATGCCGTGTTTACCACAGATTCGGTGCGCCCATTGCATCCGTTTGAGTCGCAAATTGTCGAGCTGCACACCTTGAAACTGTTCGAATAAAAGGAGTTTATTATGAGTATCATCGCCCCCTCAATGCAGAAGGATGTCTACAAAGAGTTTCATGGTCGCGCCTATCATCCTCAGGTGACAGAGGTGTATGCCAACTTCACTTCCCGCAGCGGTCGCAATGCCAACATAATGGATAATGACAAGGTCGCTTTTATTGGACTGCAGTATTTTATCAAGAGCTATTTGATGGAGGAGTGGGACAGCTTCTTTCGTCAGCCCAAGGCGCAGGCGGTGGCCGCCCATAAGCGCATACTCAGTGCCATGCTGGGGTATAGCGTTGATGTCTCTTATCTGGAAAAACTCCACGACCTTGGGTATTTACCGCTGCGGATCAAGGCGCTGGAAGAGGGCACTCTGGTGCCTTATCTGGTGCCGCCGTTGACCATAGTCAACACCCATCCGGATTTCCCCTGGCTGACCAACATGATAGAAACTGTGCTCAGTTGTGAAAACTGGCCGATACAAACCAGTGCCACCACGGCCGTTGCTTACCTGCGTACCTTTAAAGAGTTCGCCGATAAGACAGGCCTGCCCGCCGAGATGATAGCGTTTCAGGGGCATGACTTCAGTTTTCGCGGCATGTTCGGTAAGCAGGCCGCCGCCATGAGTGGTTTTGGCCATTTGGCCAGCGGCTTTGTTGGAACCGACACCATTCCGGCGGTGCTGTTTGCCGAGAAGTACTATGGTGCCGATGTCGATAAGGAGTTGGTTGGCGCCTCAGTGGATGCCACCGAGCACTCGGTGACCTGTTCCTGGATCCTCGAAGGGGAGATCGCCTTCTTCCGTTATCTGATGCAGACCCAGTCTCCCAAGGGGATCCTCAGTGTGGTGTCCGATACCTGGGATTTCTGGACTCTGGTGACTCAATACTTACCTGAACTCAAGCAGGAGATCCTCGAGCGTGACGGCACCCTGGTTATCCGTCCCGATTCCGGTGATCCTGTGACCATTCTCAGCGGTTATAAGCTGGCGCCTGAATCACTTATCCGCGAATGCGGCCTGGATGAAGCCTTGCAAAAGGCGGCCGATAGCGGTTATGAGGCGATAAGTTGGTATGGTGAGTTTATCGGTCTGCAGCGTCAAATCCTGATGGCCTGCGAGGTGAAGGGGCTTATCGAGTGCCTGTGGGACATTTTTGGTGGCACCTTGACCGACAAGGGTTACAAGCTACTGGATAGCCATGTGGGTGCCATCTATGGCGATGCCATCACGCTTGAGCGCCAACGACAAATACTGCAGCGTTTAATGGATAAAGGTTTTGCTTCCAAAGTCGTGCTGGGGATTGGCTCATACAGCTATCAGTATGTCACCCGGGATACCCATGGCTCGGCAGTCAAGGCGACTCATGTGATAAAAGACGGCGAGCCGCTGGCTATTTTCAAGGCGCCCAAGACAGATAACCAAAAGCGTTCCGCCAAAGGGCTACTGCAAGTGGTTATGCAAGACGGGGAGCTGGTGCTGAGAGACGATGTTTCGGTGACTGAAGAAACTCAGGGGCTGCTGCAAACCGTTTATGAGGATGGCAAACTGCTTCGCGAAACCAATCTGGCCGAGATACGTCAACGGGTGGCGGCGCAGCTGTGAAGCCTTGATTCAATGGCCCCAGTGGGCAGGGTCAGACATCGATATCTATGATCTGACCCTTGCCTTCTTCTTGAGGCCTGGATTCATTTTTTGCCTCATCTTCCCTACGACGGTTATGTTTGCGCCGCTCGCGGGCAAAGCCTTTTTGTTCTTTGCGGCGATCGCCGATTCTTTCACGTTTGTCTATCTCGGGAGGCAGTTGCGATTGCGGGGCTTCGTGGCTGTCGGGCGCTATAGCTGAGCTGGTCTTGACCTGCTCCACTTCGCGTTTGGGCTGAAATACCGCTTTGACCGGGCGTGCCAACATGGCGTAAATGCTGTCTAATCCCATGATGTCCCCCCTGATTTAACGGTGTTTTTTTAGTTGAACACCGCATTGTCTGTAAGCCTTATATCCTTTTATCGGCCAGGAGTGTTTAAAATTTAGACTGTTATTGTTGTTTCTGGTTCCTTGGGCTTTTGGGGTAAGAATAAATTGCTTCTTTGCATTCACAATAGCGGTTCGCCGAATGACCTGACGGCTTTAGGTTATAAGGGGTAAATCTGCTTTTCTGTGCCTTTAGTGTTTTGTTCTGGGTTCTTGGAGCCATGACAAAGTTTGCGCTGGATCGTATTACTCACATGCTCAATTTTGGGAAACTTCTCCACAATCATCTCTTTTCACTGTGAAAATCTTCCTGGCCTGTGTCGAAATTTTCCCCTGACAGGTGCGTTTGCACCACTTTTTGCCACTTGGAATTCGCTAATGTAAAAAATGTTGTGACACGCTGCTAACCCGCTTGGTGACTGGCTTTATTCGAGTTTGCATTGCTTGACAATCCTTGTTGACTGTCCCTAAACTTAGCATCTGTGGGAATTTGTGGATATTTGTGGATCTATTAACTGAACAAGGATGAAACCAAGTGTTTTCCGGCGCAAGTGCTTTGAATCTGGATGCCAAGGGGCGGATCGCTATGCCAACGCGATACCGCGAGCCTCTGCATGCCGATCATCAGGGCAAGCTGGTGATTACTGTGGATATCCAATCTCCCTGTCTGTTGATCTATCCGGTAAACGAATGGAACAAAGTTGCCGACAAACTGCTCGGCTTGTCTGATTTCCAACCGCAGGAGCGGGCGATGAAACGCCTGATGCTGGGTTATGCCCAGGAATGTGAGTTGGATACCAATGGCCGGGTTTTGTTGACTCCGCCGCTCAGACAATATGCCTCCTTGGAAAAGAAGACCATGTTGGTTGGGCAGTTGAACAAATTCGAACTCTGGGATGAACAGGTCTGGCAGCAGCAGTTGGCCGACAGCCTGGAGATGATTAAGAGCCAGGGATTGACCGCCAGTGAGCGGCTGGCCGATTTCTCACTCTGATGAGTGAGACCAGATTAAAGAAGAGAGTGATGAGCCAAAACTTTGCCCACCTGTCTGTCCTGCTTCAAGAAACGGTAGACGGGCTCAATATCCGCCCAGATGGCATCTATATCGACGGTACTTTCGGTCGGGGTGGACACTCACGTCAGATCCTTGCCCGCCTGGGGCCTCAAGGACGACTGATCGCCATCGACAGAGACCCGGCGGCCATTGAAGCCGCGAAACAGTTCGCCGATGACCCGCGTTTCTCCATAGTTCATGGCGGTTTCGGCCAGTTGGCCGACTATGTTGAGCAACTTGGGCTAGTGGGCAAGATAGACGGCGTCTTGCTGGATCTCGGTGTGTCATCGCCGCAACTGGACGATGCCGAACGTGGCTTTAGTTTTCTGCGTGATGGCCCACTCGATATGCGGATGGATAACAGTCAGGGGCAAACGGCGGCACAGTGGCTCGCCAGGGCCGAAGTCGAAGATATGGCCTGGGTGTTCAAGACCTATGGTGAAGAGAAAAATGCCCGCCATATTGCCCGTTGCATCGCCGCTGACCGTGATGAAAAACCGTTTTTACGCACCAAAGATTTGGCCGGCTTGATCGAAAGGATCACCAAACACAAAGAACGTAACAAGCATCCGGCAACCCGGGTGTTTCAGGCGATTCGTATCTATATCAACAGCGAGCTGGATCAGATAGATCAGGCGCTGGAAGGTGCATTGAAGGTACTGGCGCCCAAGGGCCGACTGTCGATCATCAGCTTCCATTCTCTTGAAGATCGCATGGTGAAGCGCTTTATCCGCCGTCACAGCAAAGGCGAGGAAGTGCCTTACGGCTTGCCGGTGACTGAGGCCGAGCTCAACCGCTCACGGCAGTTGTTGCCCATAGGCAAGGCGATGAAACCGTCGGATGAAGAGATTGCCGTTAATGCCCGGGCCCGCAGTTCTGTACTCAGAATTGCCGAGCGTTTGCCCTACTGAGGTGGCGGTGAGTAAGTCGCAACTCAATCTGGCGCGCATAGTGCTGCGGGATCTTTGGCAGCACAAATGGATTCTTTTGCTGGGCATGCTGGTGTTGGGGAATGCGGTTGCCGTGGTATATACCAGCCACATCAGTCGTACCCAGACCAGTGAGTTGGACAAGCTGTTACAGGAAAGGGATCGCTTGGATATCGAATGGCGCAACCTGTTGCTGGAAGAGCAGTCGCAGGCTGAGCATAGCCGGATAACCCGGATAGCGACCAAGGAATTGGACATGATAAGGCCCTTACCCAATGAAGAGGTGGTAGTGAGACTTCCATGAGAAAACAGGCTAAAAGGATTCAAAAGCCCCAACTGATCCACTGGCGACTGCAGGTGGTGGTGGCTTTTGTTTGTCTGTTGTTTGTCTCACTGGTGGGACGCGCTGCCTACATTCAGGTAATAGAGCCGGAAAAACTGCGTCATGAGAGTGATATGCGCACTTTGCGAACCACTTCCAACCAGGTGCAAAGAGGGCTTATTACCGACCGCAACGGCGAGATGTTGGCCGTCAGTGTGCCGGTGCGTGCCGTCTACGCCGACCCCAAGGTGGTTCACGACAAGGATGGCTTCAATGACATGCGCCGCTGGCGGGCGCTGGCCGATGTATTGCACGAGCCGCTGGATGAGTTGCTGGCCAGAGTGCAGTCCAACCCCAGGAAACGTTTTACCTATCTCAAGCGCCAGGTTACCCCGGCGGTCGCGCACTATATCGAGCAGCTGAAGCTACCCGGTATCTACCTTAAGTCCGAGTCACGCCGTTACTATCCGGCTGGCGAGATCAGTGCTCAGCTGGTCGGGATCACCAATATCGATGATGTCGGCATCGAAGGCATTGAAAACACCTACAATAGTTGGCTGACAGGCACTCCCTCCAAACAGAAAGTGCGCAAGTCCCGTGACGGCCGGGTGGTTGAGCGGCTGGATATCATCCAGGAGGGCGAGAGTCCCAACGATCTGGTGCTCAGCATAGATCAGCGTATTCAGCAGTTGGCTTACCGTGAGCTCAAGCGTGCCACCGAAATGAACCAGGCAACATCCGGTTCCGTGGTGGTACTGGATGTACACACGGGCGAAGTGCTGGCGATGGTCAACACTCCCTCCTATAACCCCAACTCGCGGGAAAACCTGCAGAGCCACAGGATGCGTAACCGCGCCCTGACAGACACCTTTGAGCCCGGTTCGACGGTGAAACCCTTTGTGGTGGTGGCAGCGTTGGAGGCCGGGATCGTCAAGAATGATGAGCTGATCCCGACATCACCCGGTTGGATGCGTATTGGTGGCCGGCAGGTGCGGGATGTCCGCAACTATGGCGATATGTCATTGGCGAAGATTTTGATCAAGTCCAGTAACGTGGGGATCAGTAAGTTGGCGCTGGAAATGCCGGTGCAGCAACTGCTGGGCACCTATCAGTCCATGGGGCTCGGCAACTATTCAGGGATCAACCTGACCGGCGAGAGTGCCGGTTTGGTGCAGGACAGACACAGATGGTCTGACTTTGAACGGGCGACTCTATCTTTTGGTTATGGTCTGACAGCCACCCCGCTGCAGTTGGCGCGAATGTACGCCACTCTGGGCAGCGGCGGCATACTTTACCCGGTATCGATTCTTAAACTGAAGCAACCGCCGGAAGGCACCCGGGTGATAGCCCCGGACGTGGCCCGCGATGTGATCAACATGTTGGTGGGCGTGACCGAGAAGGGCGGCACAGGTACCCGGGCTCATATTGAGGGCTATCCGGTTGCCGGTAAGTCGGGCACCAGTCGTAAGGCGATAGCCGGTGGCTATGGCGATGATTATGTCGCCCTGTTTGCCGGTGTTGCGCCGGCCAACAACCCCAGGCTCGCCATGGTGGTGGTGATCAACGAGCCCAAAGGGGATAGATATTACGGCGGCGTGGTGGCGGCACCTGTGTTTGGCAAGGTGATGTCCGGCGCGTTGCAGATGTTGAATGTGGAGCCTGTGAGTGATGATGCTCGCGTACAACTGGCTCAGGTACCTAGGAGAGCAGAATGATGTTATTGCGGGATCTGCTGGCTCCCTGGTTTCATTACTCCGGCGCGGAGGCGGTGGCCGAGCCCTGTCTCGACAGTCGGAAAGTAGTTGAAGGTGGCCTTTTTGTGGCCGTTCCCGGACATCAGGCCGATGGTCGGGAGTATGTTGCCGCCGCCTTCAACAAGGGAGCCGCGGCTGCCTTGTTGCATACGGACGATCCGGATGCCCACGGCAAGGTAGAGCGGGAGCAAGGTTTAACCATTTATTTTTTTCAACTGAGTCGGCAGCTATCGGCGCTGGCGGCCCAGTTCTATGGCATTCACGCGGCCAAGCCACGTTTGGTGGGGATTACCGGCACCAATGGCAAGACTTCCGTCAGCCAGCTAATCGCCCAGTGGGTGTCTTTGCTCGGCGAAAAGGCCGGTGTCATGGGCACTTTGGGGAACGGTTTGCTGGGGGAACTCCAGGAAGCGACCAATACTACCAGTGATGCCTTAGCCGTAATGGCCCAGCTCAAGGCTTTTGAGCAGATGGATGTCAGCGTCTGTGCCATGGAAGTATCCAGCCACGGTTTGGTGCAGGGACGGGTAGAAGCCGCGCCCTTTGAAGTGGCGGTGTTTACCAACCTGAGCCGGGATCATTTGGATTATCACCAGACTATGGAGGCTTATGCCGCCGCCAAATTGAGGCTAATGCGGTTTGCCAGTCTCAAACACGCTGTGATTAACCTGGATGACGCCACAGGACAGGCTTGGTTTGAGGAATTACCCAAGGCCAAGTTGCTCGGCTATAGCATTAAGCAAGATCCCAGAGCGGCAGTTATTGCTGTTAACCCTCAATATCACGCCAAGGGCGTACGCGCCGAGATCCACTGGCCGGAAGGTAAAGGTGTGCTGGAAACCCCGCTGCTGGGCGAATTCAATCTCTCCAATCTGTTGGCGGCGTTGACGGCGCTGTATGCCATGGGTTATCCGCTGCAAAAGCTGCTGTCGCTGTCACCGGCTCTGAAACCCGTGCCCGGACGGATGGAGTGTTTCCCGTCGAGAAAAGGTTTTTCGCTGGTGGTGGACTATGCCCACACCCCGGATGCGCTGGAGCAAGCGCTCAAGGCACTGCGGCTGCATACCGACAACCGCCTCTGGTGTGTCTTTGGCTGCGGCGGCGATCGTGACAGGGGCAAGCGGCCGCTGATGGCCCGCGCTGCCGAGGCTTTTGCCGACCGCTTGATGGTCACCAGCGACAATACTCGCAGCGAAGAGCCACAAACCATCATTGATGAAGTCATGGCCGGGCTGACTCGCCCCGAGGCGGCACTCTCCTGTGTCGATAGGGCGACAGCCATTAAACAGGTTTGCGCCCAGGCCGAGGCTGGAGATGTGATTTTGCTGGCCGGCAAGGGGCATGAAACCTATCAGGAAGTTGCCGGAAGCCGTCATCACTACGATGAGCGGGCCTTGGCGCTGGAACTTAGCGGAGGCAAGGCATGATCCCTTTAACTCTGCAACAGATAGCCACGGCGCTGAATGCCAAGTTGATTCCAGCGACTGCCGCAGAGCAGTTGATTGAGAGTGTCAGCACAGATAGCCGCGATATAGGCACCAAAGGTTTGTTTATCGCCCTCAAGGGAGAGCGCTTCGACGCCCATGAGTTTGCGCCAACGGCGGTCAAAAATGGCGCCGTAGCGCTCCTGGTCAGCCGTGAATTGGCACTCGATGTGCCTCAGCTACTGGTGGCCGACCCTCATCAGGCCCTGGGACAACTGGCGACCATGGTGCGCAGTTTGGTTTCACTCAAGTGCGTTGCCTTGACCGGCTCCAACGGCAAGACCAGCGTCAAGGAGATGTTGGCGACTATATTGTCGCAATATGCCAAGGTGCTCTACACCGCCGGTAACTTCAACAACGACATAGGCGTGCCGCTGACTGCCTTGCGGCTGGAGCCTGAACACGAATATGCGGTATTTGAGCTTGGCGCCAATCACAAGGGTGAAATTGATTACACCTCGGCCATAGTGCGCCCGGATGTTGCCCTGGTGAACAATGTCGCCAGCGCCCATCTCGAAGGGTTTGGCTCAGAGGCCGGTGTGGCGGCGGCCAAATCCGAGATTTTCAATCACTTGGCCGCGGACGGCTGTGCCATTATCAATGCCGATGACAGATACGCCGAGGTAATGCGTCAGGCTGCGTTAGGCTACCGTCAGTTAAGCTATGGCATTGACGCAGCAGCCGAACTGACAGCCAAAGATTTGCAGGCCGATGCCTCGGGGCGTTATCGCTGCATTCTTTGCTGGCAGCAGCAGGAGTATCCGCTGGTGTTGCCGCTGGCCGGACGACATCAGGTGGCTAACGCCCTGGCAGCAACTTCGGTTTGCCTGGCGCTGGGCCTGGATATGGAAAGTATTATCTCCGGCTTGCAACAGATGCAGCCGGTCAAGGGACGCATGTTGCCCACAGAGCTTGGGCGGGTGCAGCTGATCGATGATAGCTACAACGCCAATCCGGCTTCGGTCAAGGCGGCGATCAACTGGCTTCACGAAATTCACGGAAATCGCATTCTGGTACTGGGCGATTTAGGGGAATTAGGCGACAATGCCCCCCTTTTGCATCGCGAGCTGGGTGAGTATGCCCGGGAGGCCGGGATAGATGCCCTGTTTTGCTGCGGTCAATTAACCCAGAACACCAGCCAGGGGTTTGGTACGGAACATCTGGATACCCAAGGGCGTTTGGTGGAAAATTTAATCGAATATATCAATCAGTTACCAGGGAGTGTCACTGTATTGGTCAAGGGTTCACGCAGCATGCGTATGGAACGTGTGGTCGAGGCCCTTAAATCAGCCTTCGGGCGTGGGGAGTTAGTGTAGATGCTGGTGTATCTGGCGGAGTATCTAACCCAGTTTTATACCGGGTTTAACGTGTTTTCCTATTTGACCTTCAGAGCCATTCTGGGGTTGTTGACCGCCCTCAGCTTCGCACTCTGGTGGGGGCCCAAGTTGATTGAACGTTTGCAGCTTTTGCAGATAGGCCAGGTGGTGCGTAACGATGGCCCTGAGTCACATTTCAGTAAGCGTGGCACCCCAACTATGGGTGGATTACTGGTGCTGGCGGGGATCTTTATCAGTGTCCTGCTGTGGGGCGATCTCGGTAACCGCTATGTCTGGGTGATGTTATTCGTTCTGGGCAGCTTTGGCCTTATCGGCTTCCTTGATGATTATCGCAAGGTGGTGCGTAAGGATCCCAAGGGGCTGGTAGCCAGGTGGAAGTACATTTTACAATCGCTGGCGGCGATTGCGGTGGCCTTTTATCTCTACGCTACCGCGGCCTTGCCCGGTGAAACTCAATTGGTAGTGCCTTTCTTCAAGGATGTGATGCCGCAGTTGGGGCTGTTTTTTGTGGTGCTGGCCTATTTCACCATAGTGGGTTCGAGCAATGCGGTTAACCTGACCGACGGCCTCGATGGTTTGGCGATTATGCCTACCGTCATGGTCGCGGCGGCGTTTGCGCTTATTGCCTACCTCTCCGGCCACGCGCAATTTGCCGGCTATTTGCATATTCCACATCTGCCGGGAGCCGGTGAACTGGTGATCGTCTGTACCGCAATAGTGGGTGCCGGTCTTGGTTTCCTGTGGTTCAACACCTATCCGGCTCAAGTGTTTATGGGTGATGTAGGCTCGCTGTCACTGGGGGCTGCGCTCGGCACCATGGCCGTACTGGTACGCCAGGAGATTTTGCTGGTGATCATGGGTGGTGTGTTTGTAATGGAGACTTTGTCAGTCATCCTTCAGGTTGGATCCTATAAGCTGCGGGGCCAGCGGATTTTCCGTATGGCACCCATACACCACCATTATGAATTGAAAGGTTGGCCCGAGCCCAGAGTGATAGTGCGCTTCTGGATTATCTCTTTGTTCCTGGTTCTGCTGGGATTAGCCACCCTGAAGTTGAGGTAAGCAGTCATGATGAGTCGCTGTTCGCACATAGTGTTGGGGTTGGGGGCCACAGGTTTGTCTGTGGTGCGCTATCTGGTGGCTCAGGGGCATGCCCCTATGGTGATGGACAGCCGCCGTAATCCTCCCGGTGCCGAGGCGCTGAAAAATGAATTTCCGGATCTGGAGTTTTGCTTCGGTGGTTTTGATTGCCGTGGCCTGGTGCAGGCTGAGCAGATCGTCATCAGTCCCGGGATCCCCATGGATACCCCAGAAGTAAGAGCGGCTCTGGATATGGGCATAGAAGTGATTGGCGATGTGGAGCTGTTTGCTCGCGCCATCGCTGACAAGGGCCCATGTGTGCTGGCGATTACCGGCTCCAATGGTAAGTCAACTGTAACGACCCTGGTCGGTGAAATGCTCAAAGCCGGCGGCAAGCAGGTTGCCATCGGCGGCAACATAGGGGTACCGGCGTTGGAGCTTTTGGGCGAAAACGTCAGTCACTATGTGCTGGAGTTATCCAGTTTCCAGTTGGAAACGACCCATAGTCTTAAATGTTTGGCGTCCACTTGCCTGAACATTTCTGAAGACCATATGGATAGATACAGCGATCTGGAAGCCTATCGTCAGGCCAAACTGCGGCTCTATGAACTGAGTCGACTGGCGATTTTCAACCGGGATGATCCGCAGACTCAGCCCATGTCACCCATGAACAACAATAGCTTTGGCCTGGGCAACCCCGAGGGGGATGAGTGGGGGATCACCGACGGTAAGATTTTCCACGGCAGCAGTGAAATCATGAATCTGTTGGATGTGGCGCTGCTTGGTAGCCATAACCACGCCAACTTGCTGGCCGCCATGGCGTTGGCCGATGCGGCCGGAGTGGATAAGGAAGCCATGGCCAGAGTGGCCCGCGAGTTTAAAGGCCTGCCGCATAGATGTGAACTGGTGGCGGTCAAAAATGGTGCCACCTGGATCAACGATTCCAAGGCCACCAATGTGGGCGCTACCGTGGCTGCGCTCGAAGGACTCAGCGACTATCTCGGCGATGTGATCCTGATTGCCGGTGGTGATGGTAAAGGGGCTGATTTCCGGCCGCTTGCCAATGCGCTGGGCTCTGTGACTCACCTAATCACCCTGGGGCGAGACGGTGACAAGATAGCGGCCCTGAAAGAGGGCGCCATCAAGGTTGGCTCCATGGCGGAAGCCGTGAGTAAGGCCGCCGAGCTGGCGAGTTCCGGAGACATAGTCATGTTGTCGCCGGCCTGTGCCAGCCTGGATATGTACAGCAACTTTATGGCCAGGGGCGATGATTTCCGCCATCTGGTGGAGGCACTGGATGAGCAGTGATGAGCGACAACTCAACCTGTTTGGAACCAGCCTCAAGTGGCGCTGGTCCGACTGGTTCGGTGAAAAGCAATCGCAGGGCATGCAACTGTATGACCGGCGTTTGCTGCTTGCCGTTTTGTCGTTGATCGCCTTTGGCTTTGTGATGGTGATGTCGGCTTCCATGCCGGAAGCTCAGAGTCTGACAGGTAATCCATTTCACTTTGTGACCCGGCATCTGTTCTATTTGGCGGGTTGCGTGGTGATCGCCGCAGTGGTGTTGCAGGTAGAGATGCAGCGCTGGCAGCAACTGAGTCCGCTGATGCTGTTGCTGGTTGGAGTCATGTTGGTAGCCGTGCTGGCAGTAGGCACCACGGTAAACGGCGCGACACGCTGGCTGTCGCTGGGGCCGGTGAGAATTCAGGTGGCCGAGATAGCCAAGTTTGTTTTTGCGGTCTACATGGCCGGTTATCTGGTTAGGCGGCATCAGGAAGTGCGTGAAAACGCCAAGGGTTTTTACAAGCCGATTGCGGTTTTTGCCGTCTATGCCTTCTTGATCCTGATGCAACCGGATCTGGGGACTGTAGTGGTGCTGTTTGTTGGCACGGTCGGGCTGCTATTTTTGGCCGGCGCCCGTTTGCTGGACTTTTTTGCGCTGATCCTGACCGGGGTCATGGCCTTTGTGGCTTTGGTGTTGCTGGAGCCCTACCGGATGCGGCGGGTGACCTCCTTCCTCGACCCCTGGCAGGATCCGTTCGGCAGTGGTTACCAGTTGACTCAGTCGCTGATGGCTTATGGCCGTGGTGACTGGTTTGGTCAGGGGCTTGGCAACAGTATCCAGAAACTGGAATACCTGCCGGAGGCGCACACTGACTTTATCTTCGCCGTTATAGGGGAAGAACTTGGGTTTATCGGCATAGTTGCCGTGCTGGCGGTGCTACTTTTCGTTGCGCTGCGGGCGATTCGTCTCGGCAGCCAATGCTTGGCCATGGACCGGGCATTTGAAGGTTATCTGGCCTACGCCATAGGGATCTGGATCTGTTTCCAGACCGTGGTGAACGTGGGCGCCAGTATCGGCATTTTGCCGACCAAGGGGCTGACACTGCCCTTTATCAGCTATGGCGGCAGTAGCCTCTGGGTGATGACGGCTGCGGTCATGATGCTGATCCGGATAGATCATGAGCGGCGTCTCAGCCTGATCCAGGCGGTACAGGGGAGGCTGAAGTCATGAAAGGTAATAATGTGAATAACAAACGTATTTTGGTGATGGCCGGTGGTACCGGTGGTCACGTTTTTCCGGCGTTGGCAGTGGCCAGACGCTTGGCACAGCAGGGCTGGCAGGTGCGTTGGCTGGGTACCGCCGACCGGATGGAGGCGCGTTTGGTGCCTCAGCACGGCTTTGACATAGATTTTATTGATATTAAAGGTGTGCGTGGCAACGGCATAGTGCGCAAGCTGGCAGCGCCTTTCAAGGTGCTGCGCTCAATTATCCAGGCGCGCAGGGTTATCCGCGAATTTCGGCCAGATGTGGTGTTGGGCATGGGCGGCTTTGCCAGCGGCCCGGGCGGCGTTGCCGCTAAGCTAAGTGGTATTCCGTTGGTGTTGCATGAGCAAAATGCCATTCCCGGGATGACCAATAAGCTGCTTTCCCGTATCGCTACCAAGGTGCTGTGCGCCTTTGCCAACACCTTTGAGCCGGGTAAGGCTGAAGTGGTGGGCAACCCTATTCGCCAGGAACTTATTAGTCTGGGTGGGCAGCATAGAGCCCAACATCAGGATGCGCTGAAAATTTTGGTTGTCGGTGGCAGCTTGGGGGCCAAGGTCTTCAACGACCTTATGCCGGCCGTGGTTGCCGAGGTCAGCAAGTCACAGTCGGTGACGGTTTGGCATCAGGTGGGCAAGGGCAATCAGGCGCCGGTGGAAGCTGAATATCAGCAGCTGGGACAGGATGGCAGAGTCAAAGTGGCTGAGTTTATCGATGATATGGAAGCCGCCTATCGCTGGGCTGACGTGGTCATCTGTCGTGCCGGAGCTTTAACCGTTTCCGAGCTGGCGGCCGTTGGTCTACCCAGCCTGTTGGTGCCTTATCCCCATGCGGTGGATGATCACCAGACCCGCAACGCCCAGGTGTTGGTGGATGCGGGCGCGGCCTTCCTGTTGCCGCAACCGATTGTCGATGTGCCCAGGCTGGCGAACAAGCTTGCCCTGCTTGGCAGTGATAGAAATGAATTGGCCCTGATGGGGCAAAGAGCCAGAGCGGCCGCCGTGCTGGATGCGACCGATAAAGTCGCCCAGGTCTGTATCGAACTGGCAGAGAAAGGAAATAGATGAACAACAGAGCAGAGAAATACGCCCAGCTTCGCGCCATGATCCCGGAAATGCGCCGGGTGCGTCGCATTCACTTTGTTGGCATAGGTGGTGCCGGCATGGGGGGCATTGCCGAGGTTCTGGTCAACGAAGGTTATCAGGTCAGCGGTTCGGATATTGCCGAAAATGCCGTGACCGAACGTTTGGCGGCTCTGGGTGCTCGCATCATTATCGGCCATAGTGCCGAGGCTGTGGTTAACGTTGATGTGGTGGTGGTTTCCACCGCGATTAAAGCGGATAACCCGGAAGTCGCGGCCGCCAGAGCCAATCGCACTCCGATAGTGCGCCGTGCCGAGATGCTGGCCGAGCTAATGCGTTACCGTCATGGGGTGGCGATCGCCGGCACCCATGGCAAGACCACTACAACCAGCCTTATCGCCAGTGTTTATGGCCAGGCCGAGCGGGATCCGACCTTTGTAATAGGTGGCCTGCTTAATAGTGCCGGCACCAATGCTCGCTTGGGGCATAGCCGTTACCTTATCGCCGAGGCCGATGAGAGTGATGCCAGCTTCCTGCATCTGCAGCCTATGGTGAGTGTGGTAACCAATATTGAAGCCGACCATATGGATACTTATGGCGGCGATTTTGAGAAGTTGAAAACCACCTTTGTCGACTTCCTGCATAACCTGCCGTTCTACGGTGTGGCCGTGCTCTGTATTGATGATCCTGTGGTGAAAGAGATCATGCCGCGTATTGGTCGCCACATGGTGACTTATGGCTTCAGCGATGAGGCCGATGTGCAGGCACTCAACTTTAGCCAGGAAGGGCATCAATGCCGTTTCACCGTGCGTCGCAAGGGACGGGATGACTTGGAACTGCTGCTGAATCTGCCGGGACGGCACAATGTACTGAATGCTTTGGCGGCGATTGCCGTGGCCAGTGAAGATGATATAGATGATGCCGCCATAGTGCAGGCGCTGGCGGAGTTCCAGGGAATTGGCCGCCGCTTCCAGCACTTGGGGGCCTACGATACTCCCAAGGGCGAGGTGATGCTGGTTGATGATTACGGCCATCATCCCAGTGAAGTCGCTGCCACTATCAAGGCGGCTCGCGCCGGTTGGCCCAATAAGCGCCTGGTGATGGCTTATCAGCCACACAGATACAGTCGCACCCGGGATCTGTACGAGGACTTTGTCGAGGTCTTGTCTCAGGTCGATGGTCTGCTGCTGCTGGAGGTCTATCCCGCCGGTGAAGCACCTATCGCGGGAGCCGACAGCCGCGCGCTGTGCCGCAGCATCAGATTGCGTGGTCAGGTCGACCCTATCTATGTCGCTACGCCGGAGCAGTTGCAGGAGATACTACCGGATGTGCTTAAGGACGGCGATCTGCTGATGACTCAAGGTGCCGGCAACATAGGGGCCCTGGCGCGCCAGTTGGCGAGCAGCAAACTGGGGTTTAGTGATGATAAGAAAGATACGATTTCTGAATAGATTTTCGCCGCTTAATGGCTTGAAAACAGTATCTTTTGACCAAGAAAACCAGCCCTATATAATGGCCGGTTTTCCGCCAAGCTAACAGGCAGGACCATGGCGCTGAAGGACAGGTTGCACAAGGGCCGTGAAAGGCTTGCCGGAGTCAATTGGTATCTCTGCAGCGGGATTGGCTTTCTGCTGTTGGTACTGGCGGCATTCGGCATGGCGGCTTGGAAACTGGGACTGGTGCTGAATGATGCCGAGGCCTTGCCCATAGAGGCTGTGGCGATAAAAGGCGAGCGCCAGTACACCACGGATGCAGAAATCCGTGGCGCCTTGCAGGACTTGATGCAGCGCAGTTTTTTCAGCGCAGATGTGGCCGAGGTGCAACAGGCGCTGGAGGCTCTGCCTTGGGTATACCGGGCCTCGGTTCGACGTGAATGGCCGGCCAAGCTGAAGGTTTATCTGCAGGAGCAGGTCGCCGTGGCGCACTGGAATCAGGATGAATGGCTCAATGAACACGGCGAGGTGTTCCTGGCGCCACCGCAACCCGGGCTGGAAAATCTGCCTTGGTTGGCGGGACCTGAACCTATGGCACAGGAGGTATTGACCTCCTTTCGGCAGATGGATGAACTGCTGCGGATAAACAGCTTTAAGTTGGATAGATTGAGTCTCAGCCCGAGACATGCCTGGGAGGCGACTTTGGGCAACGGCATCATGCTGGAGTTGGGACGAGAAGACAAGATGGCGCGGATACAGCGTTTTATCAATGTGTATCCGGAGTTGGTTAAACAGGAAAAGAGTGTCGCCAGAGTGGATCTACGCTATGACACGGGTCTGGCTGTAGGCTGGGAAGACGCACAAGAAGAGAGCCGTTAATTAATGACCAAGAACCAAGATAGAAATCTGATCGTCGGATTGGACATAGGGACATCCAAGGTCGCTGTGATCATAGGTGAAGTCTTGCCCGATGGCGAAATCAGTGTCGTCGGTCTGGGTAATCATCCATCACGCGGCATGGATAAAGGCGGGGTTAACGACCTCGATTCTATCGTGCGCAGTGTGCAGCGGGCCTTGGATCAGGCCGAGCTGATGGCAGACTGTCAGGTGTCTTCGGTGTATTTGAGCATTTCCGGCAAGCATATCGCCTGTCAGAACGAAAACGGCATGGTCTCCATCAATGATGAAGAGGTGACCCAGGAAGACGTGGACAACGTCATTCACACGGCCCGTTCGGTGAAGATCCCCACCGAACGCCGCATTTTGCACGTATTGCCGCAGGAATATGCCATAGATGTTCAGGAAGGGATCCGCAGCCCTATCGGCATGTCCGGCATGCGGATGGAAGCCAAGGTGCATATAGTCACCTGCGCTAATGATATGGCCAAGAACATCACCAAGAGTGTTGAGCGCTGTGGCCTCAAGGTGGACGACTTGGTGTTTTCCGGTATCGCTTCGGCCGATGCGGTACTGACCAATGATGAAAAAGATCTGGGTGTTTGTCTGGTGGATGTCGGTGGCGGCACCACAGATATCGCCGTGTATACCAATGGCGCTCTGCGTCACTGCGCCGTGGTGCCGGTGGCCGGCAACCAGGTAACCAGCGATATCGCCAAAATTTTTCGTACGCCACTGTCGCATGCCGAGCAGATTAAAGTGCAGCATGCCAGTGCCCGCAGCTCCATGGTGAGCCGTGAGGACAGTATAGAAGTGCCGTCCGTGGGTGGCCGACCGTCAAGAACCATGTCGCGTCATACTCTGGCCGAGGTGGTTGAACCCAGATATCAGGAACTGTTCGAGTTGGTATTCAAGGAACTCAAGGACAGTGGCCTGGAAGATCAAATTGCCGCCGGCATAGTGTTGACCGGTGGTACCGCCTCTATTGAAGGGGCTGTGGATGTTGCCGAAGCCACTTTCGGCATGCCGGTCAGGGTGGCATCACCGCTGCCGGTGAAAGGTTTGTATGAATATGTGGATCAGCCCATCTACTCCACAGGTGTTGGGCTGTTACATTACGGCGCGCGCAGGGTTATCGAACGTCAGTTTGAACGACCCGAGCGTCAAGGGGTGACCAGTCTCTGGAATCGGGTTCAGAGCTGGTTTAAAGGTGAGTTTTAACTTACGTAAACGCAGGTAATACGGAGAATTCAACCATGTTTGAGATCATGGATACTCATTCTGACGAGGCGGTGATAAAGGTCATCGGCGTCGGTGGCGGTGGTGGTAATGCCGTCGAACATATGGTGAAACACAACATCGAAGGTGTTGAGTTTGTTGCCACCAATACAGATGCCCAGGCACTGCGTAAGTCTGCCGCGGGCACCACTATTCAACTGGGACGTGATGTCACCAAGGGTCTGGGGGCTGGTGCCAACCCGGAAGTCGGTCGTGCTGCAGCCGAAGAAGATCGTGAAAATATCCGTGAGGCTATCAAGGGCTCGGATATGATTTTTATCGCTGCCGGTATGGGTGGCGGTACGGGGACAGGTGCCGCACCTGTGGTGGCGCAGATTGCCCGCGAAGAAGGGATCTTGACTGTGGCCGTGGTCACCAAACCTTTCCCATTCGAAGGCAAGAAGCGTATGGCGTTCGCCGATCAGGGGATCACTGAGCTGGCCAAACATGTTGACTCGCTGATCACTATCCCCAACGAGAAACTGCTTAAAGTATTGGGCCGTGGCACGTCATTACTGGATGCCTTTGCTGCCGCCAACAACGTGCTCTTGGGTGCTGTGCAAGGTATCGCCGAACTGATCACCCGTCCCGGTCTGATTAACGTCGACTTCGCCGACGTGAAAACCGTTATGTCCGAAATGGGTAACGCCATGATGGGCACAGGTGTCGCTCGTGGTGAAGACCGCGCTGAAGAAGCAGCCGAAGCGGCTGTTGCCAGTCCGCTGCTGGAAGATATCGATTTGGCAGGCGCCCGTGGCGTGCTGGTTAACATCACTGCCGGCATGGATATGAGTATCGAAGAATTTGAGACTGTGGGTAACCACGTCAAGGCTTATGCTTCAGACAATGCGACTGTGGTCGTCGGTGCTGTTATCGATCCGGAAATGAGCGATGAACTGCGGGTTACTGTGGTTGCTACCGGCATAGGATCGGAAAGAAAACCTGACATCCAGTTGGTATCCAAACCTGCTCCGCGTCAGGAACCTGTGCCAGAGCCCAAGGTCGAAGCCTACATGCCTCAGGAAGAAGCTGCTATGCCTGTTTCTCATAAGAGCAATGCAGTTCCGGCGTCCCAACCTGCGGCCAATCCGCATAAGAACGAGCTTGATTATTTGGATATTCCGGCGTTTTTGCGTAAGCAAGCCGACTGATACTGGCGGGTATCGCGGGTGTAAATTGGGTGAGCCCCTTTGTTTCCAGGAAGCGAAGGCAGGTAAATTTTTGTGAAATTGCCGATTTATGCTAGGATATCCGACCAGCTGCGCCCGAGGAGTGTCGATTTTATCGTCCTAGGCAGAGCTTTTTGTTGAGATGAATACGGGTAACTAAATGATTTTTCAAAGAACTGTTGAAAAAATAGTAAAGACCACAGGTGTCGGTTTGCATTCCGGCAATAAGGTGACTTTGACTATCAAGCCCGCACCAGTCAATACAGGGATCGTACTCGTGCGTACCGATATGCAGCCGGCAGTGGAGATTGCTGCCAAGGCGGAGCAGGTGCGTGAAACGACTATGTGTACGGCTCTGGTTAATGATGAAGGTGTTCGCATCTCAACGATAGAGCATCTGTTTGCTGCGCTCGCGGGCCTGGGTATCGACAATGCCGTTATTGAAGTGGATGCTCCCGAGATCCCTATCATGGACGGCAGTGCCAGCCCCTTTGTATTCCTGCTGCAAAGCGCGGGGATCAAAGATCAGTCAGCGGCCAAGAAATATCTGAAGATCAAGCACACAGTGCGTGTTGAAGACGGTGATAAGTGGGCTGAACTGCGACCTTTCAAAGGTTTCAGAGTCGATTTTGCTATTGACTTCAATCACCCTGAAATTGCCCGTAGTCAACAGCATATGGTGATGGATTTTTCCTCTTCCGCCTTTGTGAAAGATATCAGCCGCGCCAGAACCTTTGGTTTTATGCGTGATATCGAGTATCTGCGTGCCAACAATCTGGCATTGGGTGGCAGTATGGAAAACGCGGTTGTGCTTGATGAATATCGTGTCCTCAACCCCGATGGCCTGCGTTATGAGGATGAATTTGTTAAGCACAAGATTCTTGATGCGTTTGGTGACCTGTATGTGGCGGGTCACGCCATAGTCGGAGAGTTCTGTGCCTACAAGACGGGGCATGCCCTGAACAACCAGCTGGTGCGGGCATTGCTTGCACAGCAGAATGCCTGGGAGTTGGTCAGCTTCGAAAAAGAAGCGGATGTGCCTGTCAGCTTTATGATGCCATCCAATGTGGTGATGGCTTAATCGTAAAACTAGGACTGCCTTTTACGGCTGGCTAATGCAGCCAGCCGTTTTAGTTTCTGGCCCAGCTCACCGTCAGTGTGTTCGGCCAGTGCATTGATATGTGAAGCCGCGGTTTCACTCAGTTGTCTGTGAACCACTTGGGGTTTTGCCCCTGATGTTGCCAGTGCCGGGTTGACTTTAACCTCAATAGCGGTAAGCATTGGGAGCGTTTCTGCCTGAAGTTGGGCAAGAAGTTTGGTTTTTTGGAAGTTAATCCTGGCGGCCCATGCGGCGGAAGGGGTTTCAATAACCAGCACACTTTGGCGCAGATTGGCGACTTGCAGCTGTTCGCTGACAGGGCCTGACAGCAGCTGTTTGACATGCTGGTTCAGATACAACAAAAGCTCCGCTTTCTCGGCCAGATCGGGCAGACGTCCCGACTGATGCAGTAATTGGCTGAGGTGCTGAGGGAGCTTCTTCATTATGATAATAAGATGGCTGAATTAGGCTATGAGTGTAACAGTTTTTATTCAAGGTCGGAATGGCGTGACGCGCTGGCAACCTGGCAAACGCTGGTTGTTATTGCCTATATTGCTCCTCGCTGCGGGCACAGGGCTCTATCATTACAACGCCGAGCGATTTGAGTCGCAACAGGCCAACGTCGACAACGAGCGCCAAGCTCGTGAGCAGCAACAGAAACAAGTCAAAGAACTCAAGCAGGCAACCGAAACTCAGTTGGCAACCTTGGTGGCACATGTCGCCAGAATGCAGGCCAAACTGACCCGGCTTGAGGCTCTAGGGCAAACTCTTGCCCAGAATTACCAACTTGAAGAACAGTTCGATTTCGGCGCCGAGGTAGGTATTGGCGGCCTGAGCGAGCTGGGCACCAGCATAGAGCTGGAGCAGCTGATCTCCGATATGGATCGGCTGGCATCAGGAATTGATAGTAATAATGCTCAGTTGTCCCTGCTTGAAACAGTGGCTTCCAATCTCCATATAGATGAAGAGCGTTATATATCAGGGCGGCCAATCAACAAAGGTTGGTTATCCTCGCCCTACGGTTTACGTAATGATCCTTTCAATGGCCGCAGATCTGTGCATAAAGGCATAGACTTTGCGGGTACAGAAGGAGCCGATGTGATCGCCACCGGTGGTGGTGTGGTGACATGGGCCGGGAATATGTTTGGCTATGGTGAGTTGGTGGAGATAGATCACGGTAACGGATTGCGCACCCGCTATGGTCATAATAAAGCTTTGTCAGTAACTGTAGGTGACGTGGTCGCCAAGGGCGAGAAAATTGCCACCATGGGAAGCACTGGGCGTTCGACAGGACCTCATGTGCATTACGAAGTGTTGCGGGGTGGACAGCAGATAGATCCCAAGAAGTACGTCTACCGCAAAGCAGGTTAATTGGAACTGGCCGCCAGACTCGTAAGAGGCTTGGCCTACAACAGAATAAGTGATTCAGATGTTAGGTAAATTACTGACAAAAGTATTTGGTAGTCGTAACGACCGCACCCTTAAAGCCCTGGGCAAGATAGTCAACAAGATCAACGCGCTCGAAGGTGAATATGAGCAACTCAGCGATGAGCAGCTCAAGGCCAAAACCCAGGAGTTCCGTGACCGGCTTGAAAAAGGGGAAACCCTTAACGACATCATGGCTGAAGCCTTTGCCACTGTGCGTGAAGCTTCCAAGCGGGTGTTCGAGATGCGCCACTTCGACGTGCAGTTGATAGGTGGTATGGTGCTGGACAGCAACCGCATTGCCGAGATGCGCACCGGTGAAGGTAAGACTCTCACCGCCACGCTGCCGGCCTATCTCAATGCGCTGACCGGCAAGGGGGTTCACGTTATTACAGTGAACGACTATCTGGCTCGCCGTGACGCCGACACCAACCGCCCACTGTTTGAATTCCTGGGAATGACAGTCGGAGTTAACGTCGCCGGTCTTGGTCAGCTGGAAAAGAAAGCCGCCTACAACTCAGATATCACTTACGGTACCAATAACGAATTTGGTTTCGACTATCTGCGCGACAACATGGCATTTTCACCGCAGGAGCGGGTACAGCGGCCATTGCATTATGCTCTGATAGACGAAGTCGACTCCATTCTTATTGATGAAGCCCGTACGCCGCTGATCATCTCCGGTGCTGCCGAAGATAGCTCTGAGCTCTACATCAAGGTCAACACACTTATCCCCAACCTGATCCGCCAGGATAAAGAAGACTCGGACGATTATGTCGGTGAGGGTGACTTCAGTGTTGATGAAAAGGCCAAACAAGTTCATATGACTGAACGCGGTCAGGAAAAAATTGAACTTCTGCTGACCCAGGCTGGACTGTTGGCCGAAGGGGATTCACTCTACTCGGCCGCCAATATTTCACTGCTGCATCATGTTAACGCTGCGCTGCGTGCTCACACCCTGTTTGAACGTGATGTCGACTATGTTGTGCAGGACGGCGAAGTGATCATCGTCGATGAGCACACCGGCCGTACCATGCAAGGGCGTCGTTGGTCTGAAGGCTTGCACCAGGCGGTGGAAGCCAAAGAAGGCGTGAAGATCCAGAATGAAAACCAGACCCTGGCTTCTATCACCTTCCAAAACTACTTCCGTCAGTATGAAAAACTGGCCGGTATGACAGGTACTGCTGATACCGAAGCTTTTGAATTCCAGCATATCTATGGTCTGGATACCGTAGTGATCCCCACCAACCGGCCGATGATCCGTAACGATATGGCTGACTTGGTGTATCTCACCGCCAAAGAAAAATACAACGCCATTATCCAGGACATCAAAGGTTGTCGTGAACGCGGCCAGCCGGTATTGGTCGGTACGGTTTCCATCGAACAGTCTGAACTGCTGTCCAACCTGTTGGATCGGGAAAAGATCCCTCACAAGGTACTGAACGCCAAGTTCCACGAAAAAGAAGCAGAAATTGTTGCTCAGGCTGGACGTAGTGGTGCAGTAACCGTGGCCACCAACATGGCCGGTCGTGGTACGGATATCGTCTTGGGCGGTAGCTGGAAAGCGGAAATTGAGGAACTGGAAAACCCAACCGAGGAGCAGATTGCCAAGATCCGTGCTGACTGGCAAGAGCGTCACGATGCTGTGGTCGCTGCCGGTGGTTTGCACATTTTGGGCACCGAGCGTCACGAGTCTCGCCGTATCGACAACCAGCTGCGTGGTCGTTCCGGACGTCAGGGCGATGCGGGTTCATCACGTTTCTATCTGTCGATGGAAGACAGCCTGATGCGGATCTTCGCTTCAGATCGTGTTGCCAACATGATGAAGAAGTTGGGCATGGAAGAAGGCGAAGCCATCGAACATCCTTGGGTATCTCGTGCGATTGAGAATGCCCAGCGCAAAGTGGAAGCCCGTAACTTCGATATTCGTAAGCAGCTGCTGGAGTTTGATGATGTCGCCAACGACCAGCGTCAGGTGGTTTACGCTCAGCGTAACGAACTGATGGATGCCGAAAGCATTGAAGATACCATCAAGAATATTCAGGAAGACGTGATCACAGGCGTTATCGATCAATACATTCCACCACAGTCAGTTGAAGAGCTCTGGGACGTTGCCGGCCTCGAGCAGCGACTCAAGCAGGAATTTGTACTGGACTTGCCGCTGCAGGAGTGGCTGGACAAAGAAGAAGACCTGCACGAAGAGACCCTGCGTGAGCGGATCATCGAATCCTGGCTCAAGGCCTATGAGGCCAAAGAGCAGATGGTGGGCCCTGAGGTGCTGCGTCAGTTTGAAAAGGCCGTGATGCTGCAAACCTTGGATGGTTTGTGGAAAGAGCACCTGGCTGCCATGGACCACCTGCGTCAGGGTATTCACCTGCGTGGTTATGCGCAGAAGAACCCCAAACAGGAATATAAGCGTGAGTCCTTTGAGCTGTTCCAGCAGATGTTGGAGTCACTCAAGCACGATGTGATCAGTATTCTGTCCAAGGTTCAGGTACAGGCCCAATCGGATGTCGATGAAATGGAAGCCCGTCGCCGTGAAGAAGAAGCGCGGATCCAACATCAATATCAGCACGCCACGTCTGAAGCTTTGAACGAAGCCGAACAAGATGCTGAAGTCGCGGCTCATACTCCAGTTGTGCGTGATGGTGAGAAAGTTGGACGTAACGATCCTTGTCCTTGCGGCTCAGGTAAAAAATACAAACAGTGTCATGGCAAACTGAGCTAACACACTGTAAGTCATTAAAGGCAATCTTCGGATTGCCTTTTTTGTTGCTTTTAAAACGTCGTTTTTTACTTCATAAATCCATAATTGTGGATAACTCTGGGGGTAAAAAGTGTTTAACGTGTGGCTAACCCTGGAGCCTCAAAAAAGATCGCAAAATGCTGAAAAAAGCCCTTGCGCAAAAGTTTTGGCCCCCTATAATGCGCACCCACTGACACGGCGAACGAGAACAAATATCTGTTCAAATTCAAAGTTGGTAACGCGGCAACAAGCCTTGGTTTCAATGGTGTGAAGATAAAATCATCACTCGCTCGAAACCAGATAAAAAAGGGCTTGACGCTGAAAAAGGGTTCTGTAGAATACGCAGCCCTGACCCGATGAGAAT
>NZ_JWGX01000040.1:0-80893 GCF_000813075.1 Shewanella sp. ECSMB14102 | reverse complement strand
CCATCCATTCCCACCACAGCATGTCGTCCTGGTTTAGTTCGGTTGGCGATCAGTTCCAGTTGCTGGCGCATGATGTCCTTATTAACAAACGGCGTGATGATGGCTTCAGTTTCTCCTGTTGCGGGACAGACTGCGCCGAAGAGGTGCGCGTATTCAAACTGCTGCAGTTTGACGGCACGGGGACGGCTACTCCGTTTTGCCCAAAGTCTTGTCGTTTGGTTTTGTTGGCCAAATCTGGCTTCGTCCTGAAACCAAATATCAATCTGGTGTGGTCGTATATGGATAGGTGTGTGAAGGATCGTTTCCAGAGTAAACTTTTTTAAAAGCGTTCTGCACGCCTTGAGTCTGTTTGGGATGCCTGGAGCGGCTGGTTATCCAGCTGAACCCCATGCCTTTGAGTAGCTTGTAGATATGATTGAGGTGGTACTCGACACCAAACTCACTCGATATGTATTGTTGGATATCAGCCCCGGTTAGCCTGCCTCCCTCATTCGATTGTGCTTTGAATTCAATATATCTGGCGAGCCTCCGCTTTTGGTCATTGGACAATGATGGTCTTTTGCCGGGTCGCTGCTTATCTTCAAGCCCTACGAGCCCTTGCTCAAGATAGTTTGAGACCCATGAGTTGACGCTGGATCTTGCCACCTTCAACTGGTCCGCTACTTGAGTACGATTACGGGATTGCAAAAATATGGACACGGCGAGTAACCGCATACGCTTTTGGGGATTTTTTTCTTTTTTAGAGAGGCAAAGCAAGCTTTCGGCAGTTTCAGATTTCATGGGCCAACTATAAGTGTTGAGTTGCCTACCATTAGATCAGACTTCAATGCGGATTGGTCTTAGTTTCCATCGGTAAGTTTTTTAAAAGCCGCTTGAGCTTCATCAGATTGCTTGGGGTGTTTTGAACGGCCTTGGCCGGTTTGCGCAAGCACAGTGACCATTATCAATCGATTTTAGCTGGATGATGAGGGTTTGTTGATTTTGCTCGGTATGGACGGCTTCAAAGCCTTCCCAGAGCGCAATGGTAAAGGTAAGATTCGACATCGAGAATGGTTGGGGTTGGTCATTGTTTTTGTTTGGCGACTAAACAATAACTCCAACCGTTTTCGTTTCCAGTCCACACTAATCTGCGATGAACCTTTTTTATTGCCCCTTGTTGGGCCAGAGAGTGAGCGTTATGTCAGTTAAACAGCATCAGGTGATCATTATCGGCGCTGGCGCCGCAGGGTTAATGTGTGCCCTCACTGCCGGGTATCGGGGCCGGGATGTCCTTTTGCTGGATAACGCCAAACAACTGGGGCGCAAAATTCTGATCAGTGGCGGCGGTCGCTGTAACTTCACCAATCAGAACATTGAACCGGGCGCCTACCTCTGCAGTAACCCACACTTCGTCAAGTCGGCGCTGGCTCGTTTCAGCCAGTGGGACTTTATCGCCATGGTCGAGCGGCACGGCATCGATTATCACGAGAAGACCCTTGGACAGCTGTTTTGCGATGACTCGGCCAAAGATATTGTCGATATGTTGACCACAGAGTGCGATTGGGCAGGAGTCAAAATTCAGCTGCGTACCGAAATTCTGTCTGTGGCAGCCACAGATGGTGGTTACAGCCTGCAAACCAGTGAAGGGGAATACCGTTGTAAATCTCTGGTGATAGCCACTGGTGGCTTGTCCATGCCGAAGCTCGGGGCAACACCGTTTGGATTCCGTATCGCCGAGCAGTTTGCCATCAAGGTGCTGCCGACCACTGCCGGGCTGGTTCCCTTTACCTTACAGCCTGAAGACAAGGCCAGGTTTGAAGGCCTGTCCGGCATCAGCTTGCCGGTTATCGCCAAAGCCGAATGCGGCAGGCAGTTTAGAGAGGCCATGCTATTCACCCACAGGGGTTTGTCCGGGCCGGCTGTGCTGCAGATCTCCTCCTACTGGCAGCCAGGCCAGAGTGTGCTGTTTGATTTACTGCCGGACCTGGATTTTGTCGACTGGTGCAAAACAATCACTGCTGAATCACCAAAATTGTCGCTTAAGAATGGACTATCTCGGCTGTTACCTAAGCGCTTGGTTGAGAGGCTGCAGGAGCTGGGTGAATTACCGAACAAGAACTTTAACCAACTGTCCAAGGCAGATGTGGCGGCGCTGGACAGTTATTTCCACTGCTGGCAGATCCAACCCGGCGGCACTGAGGGGTATCGCACCGCCGAGGTGACTCTGGGCGGTGTGGATACCGATGAGTTATCCTCCAAGACCATGGAGGCCAAGCGTCATCCCGGGCTCTATTTTATCGGTGAAGTGGTGGATGTCAGTGGTTGGCTCGGCGGCTATAACTTCCAGTGGGCCTGGAGTTCCGGCTACGCCGCCGGTGAAGTGGTGTAACTGAGCTCAATTCAATAAAAACGGCTGCATTGGCAGCCGTTTTTGCGAGCATCAGTTTGCTTATTCAGCCTTGGCCTTGCTCAAGTGGCGACGGTAGATCAGCAGATAGAGCGCCGGCAGAACAAAGAGCGACAGCACTGGGGCGGTAACCATACCACCGACCATGGGCGCGGCAATCTTCTGCATCACGTCGTTGCCCGAACCTGCGCCCCACATAATAGGGAGCAGACCGAAGAAGATGGTCGCCACCGTCATCGCCTTGGGGCGGATCCGCATCACTGCACCTTCAATCAGGGCGTCCTTGAGGTCCTCCACTCTGTGGTATTCACCTCTGTCCTGCTTGTGCTTGATGGCATTGTTGAGATACACCAGCATGACCACACCAAACTCGGCGGCGACCCCGGCGAGGGCTATCATGCCCACCGCGACGGCGACCGACATGTTGTAGTCCAGCAGATACAGCAACCAGGTACTGCCCACCAAGGCGAACGGCAGCGACAGCATAATGATGCTGGCCTGCATGGATGAGCCGAAGGTCATCATCAGCAGAATGAAGATCACCGCCAGTGCCATGGGGATCACTTGCTGCAGTTTGGCATCGACCCGCTGCATATATTCATACTGACCGGCAAAGCTGTAGCTGTACCTGGCAGGCAGATCCAGTTCCTGCTCCAATACCGGCTTGACGGCTTCGATATACTCACCAATGGACGTGCCGTCAATATCGACAAATACCCAGGAGATCAAACGACCATTCTCGCTCTTGAGCATAGGCGCGCCATCAGTGATTTCGATGTCGGCCAGATTGCGCAGCGGCAGATAGTGGCCACTCTTGGTGATCACCGGCAGCTCTCTGAGCTTTTCGATATTGTCACGCAACTCTCTTGGATAGCGCAGGTTGATGGGATAGCGCTCGGCACCTTGAACCGACTCACCGATATTCATGCCGCCAATGGCGTAACGTACTACGTCCTGAATATCGCTCAGGGTCATGCCATATCTGGAGGTCACCTCGAGTTTCGGTGTGATGTCTATGTAGCGGCCGCCACCCACCCGCTCGGCATAGGCCGACTTGGTATGAGGCTGAGCCGATAGAATCGCTTCTATCTGGGCCCCTATCTCCTGCAGTTGATTGACATCGGCGCCGGTGATCTTAATCCCCACTGGTGTCTTGATACCGGTAGACAGCATGTCGATACGGGTCTTGATCGGCTGTACCCAGGCGTTGGTGAGACCGGGCACTTTTACCGTACTTTGCAGCTGAGCAATGATGCCGTCGAGATCCATGCCTTCGCGCCACTGCTCTTTGGGTTTGAGCATTATGGTGGTTTCCAGCATGGTCAATGGCGCAGGATCCGTGGCGGTTTCGGCGCGACCAACTTTACCAAACACCCGCGCCACTTCCGGAACGGTTTTGATCAGCCGGTCGGTTTGCTGCAGCACTTCGGCGGCCTTGCTGGCGCTGATGCCCGGCAAGGCTGTTGGCATGTACAGAAGATCCCCTTCCTCGAGCTCTGGCATAAACTCGCTGCCCATATGACTCACTGGATACCAGGCACTGGCCAGCGCCACCAGAGCCGCCAGCAAGGTCAGCTTGGGGAAGCGCAGCACGGCATTGAGCATAGGTTTGTAGATGGCTATCAATACCCGGCTCAGTGGGTTGCTGCTTTCCGAGGGGATCTTGCCGCGGATAAAGAAGCCCATCAGGATAGGCACCAAGGTGATTGACAACACAGCCGCGGCCGCCATGGCAAAGGTTTTGGTATAGGCCAGAGGGCTGAACAGCCTGCCTTCCTGGGCTTCGAGGGCAAATACCGGCACAAAGCTCAGGGTAATGATCAGCAAGGAGAAGAAGAGTGCCGGGCCCACCTCAATAGAGGCTTCGGCGACAATTTTCCAATGCTCTTTGGTGTCGGGTTGGCGCTGATGGTCTTGTTTGAAATGCTCGAGGTGCTTGTGCATATTCTCGATCATCACAATGGCACCATCCACCACGGCCCCGATGGCGATAGCGATACCGCCAAGACTCATGATATTGGCGTTGACCCCCATCTTGTTCATCACAATAAAGGCGATCAGTATTGACAGTGGCAGGGTAATAACGGCCACCAGGGTCGAGCGGGCGTGCAGCAGAAACAGCAAGCAAACAATGCCGACCACTACCATCTCTTCCAACACCTTGTGCAACAAGTTGTCGACTGAGTTTTCAATCAGTTGCGATCTGTCGTAGGTGGGAACTATCTCCACGCCTTCGGGGAGACCCGCCTTGAGTTCTTCCAGCTTGGTTTTCACCGCCTCGATAGTCGCCAGGGCGTTTTCCCCATAGCGCATGACTATGATGCCACCGACGACTTCGCCCTCACCATCGAGCTCGGCTATGCCACGGCGAGATGCCGGGCCCTTGCGTACGGTGGCAACGTCTTTCAGCAGCAGCGGTGTGCCTGAGGGACTGGTGATCCCCAGCGGGATTTCACGAAAGTCCGCCAGTGTTTGACGATAGCCCTTGGCGCGCACCATGTACTCGGCTTCGGCCATCTCCACCACAGAGCCGCCGGCCTCGTTGTTGGCCTTGGTAATCGCCTGCTTGACCGAGGCGATGTCCAGCTTGTAAATCGCCAGCTTGTCCGGCTCCAGCACTATCTGATAGGTCTGTTCCATGCCACCGACAGTGGCGACTTCCGATACCCCGGCAACACTCTGCAATTCCAGCTTCAAATACCAGTCCTGCAAACTCTTGAGTTGCGAAAGGTCCAGATTCCCGCTGCGGTCTACCAGGGCATATTCATAGATCCAACCGACCCCGGAGGCATCGGGCCCCAGTGAGGGTTGCACCCCTTCGGGTAAACGACTGCTTATCTGGCTCAGGTATTCCAATACCCGGGAGCGGGCCCAATAGATGTCGGTGCCATCTTCAAAGATCACATAGACATAGGAGTCACCGAACATGGAATAGCCGCGCACCGTCTTGGCCCCGGGCACGGCCAGCATGGCGGTAGACAAGGGATAGGTCACCTGTTCCTCTACCAGCTTGGGCGCCTGTCCCGGATAGGCGGTTTTGATGATGACCTGCACATCGGACAGATCCGGCAGGGCGTCGAGCGGCGTGGTACGCAGCGCCTGAATCCCCCAAACCGTCACCATCAGGGTGACAATCAGCACCATCACCCTTTGTTTGATGGAGGCTTCAATGATTTTTTTCAGCATGTTGCCTCCTAGTGCTGGTGGCCTGAGCTCAGGCGCATCAGGCTACCCTTGAGACTGGCTTCTGAATCCAACAGGAATTGCCCGGAAATCACCACGTTTTCGCCTTCATGCAGGCCTTCGAGGATCTCTGCCTTACCCTGACTCAACATGCCGACAGTGACCTTTCTGGCACTGAAACTGGCATCATCCTGTTTGACTATGACCCGGTTTTCCTTGCCTGTTTGGATCAATGCTTCCTGAGGGATCACCAAAGTATCGCGTTTCGGGCCACCATAGAGGGAAACCTTGGCCAAGGTCTTGGGCCTGAGCTCCATTGCTTGATCATTGTTGAGTACCACTCTGACTCTCAGGCTGCGGGTGATGGGATCCAGTTCGGGATAGATGTAATCAATCTTGCCTTCTATGCCCTTGAGTCCCATGGCGGGGATATTGACCTCGGCGGTCTGGCCCACTTCCAGCCAGCTCTGCTCGTTTTCAAACACATCGGCAATGACCCAGACCTTGGAGAGGTCAACCAGTGACATGACCTCTGTCTGAGGTTGTATATACATGCCGTCACGCACCGCGAGTTGTTTGACTACGCCGCTTTCGCGGGCGTAGAAAGGAACCCGGTATTGGGTCTTGCCTGTCTTGGCCAGCTGTTTGATCTGCTCTTGGTTCATGCCCAGCAGTTCGAGGCGTAGCCCGGCCTTGCGCAATAGCTCTTGGTAGTTGGCACTGTTGCCTGAGCGTTTCAGCGTCTCCTGGGCCAACAGATAGTCGTCCTGGGCATTGACCAGGTCCGGTGAATAGATCTCGTACAGCAACTGACCTTTCTCGACCCTGTCACCGACAGACTCTACTTTAAGTTTTTCAATCCAGCCGTTGACCCTGGCATGGATATGATTGATTTGACTCTCGTCATAGTCTATCTGGCCGACTGTTTTGACAAACTTCCACAGCGTGTCCCTTTCCACCTTGGCTACCTTGAGGGCCAAGGCTTGTTGCATCTGGCCTGAGACATCAATCTCAACGGTTTCCGAGTGGCCGCCCATCTCGACTTTTTCCAGATTCATGCCGCAGATGGGGCAGGTGCCGGGCACATCGCTGATGATATGCGAATGCATGGGGCAAACATATTTGATGTTACTGCCCTGATCCAGAGGAGCAGGTTTGATCTCCAATGCGGGTTTGCTCTGCTGCATGGCGTGCTGGCTATGGTCATTAGCCTGGTTTTCCGTGGCTTTGGTTTCTGTAGCCAGGGTTTCTGCAGCTTCGGCGTGACCGGCATGGGAACCTGGCTCCTCTTCTTCCTCTTCGACCAGGAACATATTGCATTTGGGGCAACGTCCCGGTTCGTGACTGGTCACTTCCGGATGCATGGGGCAAACATAGGTTTTTTGCTGAGCCTGTGTTGGTTCTGCCAGGGCTTCAGTGGCCTCATCTTTGACCAAAAACATGTTGCACTTGGGGCAGCGTCCCGGCTCATGGCTGGTGACTTCCGGATGCATGGGGCAGTAATACTCCTGGGTTGCCGTCCCATGTTGATGATCTTTGTGTTGTTCCTGCCCTTGGGGCTGATTGCCCTGGGCCATTGCCTGCATACTCCATTGCGGGCCGACAGCCAGCACCAGACTAAGCGCACAGGCCAGTCGTTGGCGTTTACGGTTTGAATCGCTCATATGCCTCATCTCCAGCTACAGCTTGTTTAGTGGTGGTGGTGTTTCTGGCCAGCTACAGGCTCAAGATTCATACCACACTTGGGGCAGGAGTCACCTTTCTTGCCTGTCACTTCAGGATGCATGGGACAGTGATAGTCGGCTTGTTGCGGTTTTTCCAGAAACATGCCGCATTTGGGGCAGGAATCGCCTTTGTTACCTGTCACCTCCGGGTGCATGGGGCAGCTATATTCGGCAGTTACCACGGCTTGTTGCTGACCGTGGTGATGATCTCGTTCACTTGCGAAGCTGGCTCTGGCCAGGGTGACAGACAATAGGGCAATAATCAGGACGCTGATAAAGGTTTTCATTGATTCACTCCGTTTGGGATACGCTTTGGCCAGGTGCAACTGTGCACTCTTGGGGCTTATCCCATTAAAAATTTGTATTTATTGGCAGATTTTGGGCACAGGTGTGCCTTGGATATCAAACTATGGGTGGCTTGATTGTCTGGCCGATAGAAACAGAGTGGAAATGAGGCATAGGCGTGGCCACGGCGGCTTCGGGCAGAGACATCACCGGCCAGGAACCGACGGCAATGAGAGTACCCGCTACGGATATCACCAGACAATGGTTACAGTCGCTCTTGCAGAATCCTTTGCCTTCACAACAATGACTCACAGTGTCGGGAAGCACTGTATCAATTTGCGAGTCATCGCAGCAGTGACTGGCATTTGTCTGTTGAGTGTGACAATCCATGGTGGCAGCCATTGAGTGTGCCGTGGAGTCCATTTTTCCGGAATGCGCTTCAGCTGTTGGCACCATCCAGTGTCCATTGGTTAGCATACCCTGCCCGAGCAATGCGAGCATGGTAAACAGAACCAGGATGTGGTGGCGAACCGATAGCATCTTGAGCTTGAACTCCAGAGAGAATGGACCCCAATAGTCTACCATGCTTTCAAAAGCTTGCCTTGATATGACTCACATCTGAAGAAGTGTGATGACATTGCTACACTTTTTCCGGCAATCATTGTTAGCAGCATGGTAGAGCCTCTGTCTCATTCCACTCTGAAAACTCAGCGGCGCAGCTGTGCCAACCAGTCGGCCATCAGGCCTCCGTGGGTCATTACCTCGGCAGGAACAGCCTGACCGGCTTCATCAACAACTTGTAACTGTGGACTGCGAATAAAGGCGTTGGCTTCTGCCTCGGTATCCAGAGTCGGTAGCTGCAGTTGCAGACTTTGTTGTTCGGCAACAGTCAGTGTCAGATAAAGAGGACCGGATTTAACCCAAGCGCCCGAGTCATCGGCATTGACGGCAAAAATGTCCCGGTATTTGAGTTCGACAACATGTTTTCCGGCGGCTAACTGGTGGCGGTCAAAGTTGGATACAGCTTGGCCATCAATAGCTTTGATCACCAGATTATCCGGCAGGTTCAACTCGGCTGCGAAACTGCCCGAAGCCATAAACAGGCTGGCAAAGATTAACAGGGCGGCGCTAAAACGAGATGCAGAAATTTTGTATGCAGACATAGTGGGAACTCCCAAAAAATATTCAGATGTAAAAACATTAACTAAAGCTTTGCGGCCGTAAGGCCAGAGTTACATCTGTGCTGAATTGGGAGGGGGTGTTTGCTGTGAGAGTATAGCGGTTTGCAAGCTCCAGCTAGGCAGGGCGATCTGCTGGCTTCCTGTCACCAACAAAGGATGGCCGGCGGTAAGCAGGCTTACCCCTGGTGTGCAGTGGCTGGCACAGTTGCCCATGGTGCCGCAATCCATACCCAGATCGCAGTCTGGGCAATGCTGCTGGCCTTGGCAGCAATCCATATCCATAACCATGCTGGTGGATGCTGATGAGTTCATGGCTGCCATTGACTGATGCTCAGACACTGAAACAGACGCGGCTGCAGGCATCACGGCCTGTCCCAGCGTCATTATCAGTGTCAGTATCAACAGCAAGCTTCTCATCGTTATCCTTTCGTTCTGGTGAAGCACGCAGTCTGTGCTTACCTCAATAGACAGACATCTTGATTAAATAGTTTCGTCTTGTCCAAAATAAAATTGTTCATTACCTCTTTAGCGTCGCCTGGATCACATTTATTGTTTCGAGAATTAGTTGTATGTTAATTATTCGATTGACTATGATTGATTAAGCGTGTGCCATGCTTTAAGTTTAGGGAAAGCGCATATATGGCATTAACTTAAAATTCAGTCGTCATTAGGCCTTGAGAGTTAGAGCTAAGTCTCATTTTGCACTTTTCGGGTCAGATTAATGAAAGAAAACTGGTTTATAATCAAATTTCAGAACAACGAATAGCTCAATATAGATATAAGAATTTTATTTTGGAGAAGAGTGATGAACTGGCGTGCAATCTTTAAACCCAGCGCAAAGTATTCCATCCTGTCGCTACTGGTCGTCGGCATAGTGATAGGTGTTGTTGGCTACTTCGCTACCCAGCAGACGCTGCATGCAACCAGTACAGATGCGTTCTGTATGACCTGCCACAGCAACCACTCACTGAAAGATGAAGTGTTGGCATCTGCCCACGGTGGTGGTAGTGCCGGTGTTACTGTTCAGTGTCAAGACTGCCACTTGCCTCACGGTCCGGTTGACTATCTGGTGAAGAAGATCATTGTTTCCAAGGATCTCTACGGCTTCCTGACTATCGATGGCTTCAATACTCAGGAGTGGTTGGACGCTAACCGTAAAGAGCAGGCTGATAAAGCACTGAACTACTTCCGTGCCAATGACTCTGCCAACTGTCAGCATTGCCATACCCGCATCTATGAGAACCAGCCTGAAACCATGAAGAAAATGGCTGTTAGAATGCACAGCATGAACTTCAAGAAAGATCCTGAAAGCAGAAAGACCTGCGTGGATTGCCACAAGGGTGTAGCGCATCCTTATCCAAAGGGTTAATCATTTTGAGCTGGAAAAACCGCTGCTTGCAGCGGTTTTTTTATATCTGAAGTGAAGCCGGACTAGCGATCGACAGGCTTGATGGGGGCTGGAGCGATTAAACAAAACACTCGGTGTTTTTTATCTTTGCCAGCGCATCAATAGTCTGTGTTCACCAACGCCAAAATAGTCGGCTTCCAGTCCCAGGTTTTCAAACCCCATGCGGCTGTAGAGATGGCGGGCGGAATTATCCGGCGCTACCGTCAGTAACAGTTCATCGACACAGTGGCTGCAATCATCCAGACAAGCACTGAGTAATTGCTTACCTATCCCTTGACCTTGTTTCGTCGGAGATACAGCCAGCGACAACAGCCAGTGCTGTCCAGGCTTTTCGCTGCTCACCCGCAGCAGGTAACCTACCAGCTGACCGTCGACAAAGCTCCCCAGAAAACCACTGGACCAAGCATCCAATGCCTGACGGAAAAAGAAGTCCGGGTAGCAATGCTCACCGAAGGTTGCCAGTTCCAAGGCCAATACCGCATCCAGATCGGCTCTGGATATTGGTCTTATCTGCATTAGATTAATCTCCGGTCAGTATCTTGTCCCATTCGAGGTTCGGGGAACCGACCACGATAAAGTTGGGGTTTTCCAACGACTCACGCTCGTTGTAGGTCAAGGGTTGCAGTTCAGTATCCATTAATTGGCCACCGGCTTCTTCTATGATGATTTGCGCTGCGCCTGTATCCCACTCGCCCGTAGGGCCGACACGTACATAACAATCCGCTCTGCCCTCGGCGACCAGACAGCTCTTGAGCGCAGCGCCACCGAGCGCTACAAGTTCACAATGTTTGGGTTGGTTGAATAGCTTGAGCACGGACTGCGGATCCTGACGGCGACTGACCGCCAGGCGCAGGGCGTTATTCTGTTCTTTCGGTAACAGCTTGCTGTGAATTCGCAGCTCCGTCAGGGAAGTGCGCTTATAAGCTCCGAGTCCCGCGATGGCGTAGTAGCATACTTCGGTCATGGGCGCATAAACTACACCCATAATAGGACGGTTGTGCTCAACCAAGGCGATAATCACCGAGAAATCGCCGCTGCCGGCAATAAATTCTCCGGTGCCATCCAAGGGATCCACCAACCAGTAGCGGCGCCACTGGCTGCGTTCAGAAAGGGGAATATCAGCTGCTTCCTCAGATAATACCGGGATATCCGGTGTCAATGCCTGCAGGCTGCTGCAGATGATATTGTGGGCCGCGATATCGGCCGAGGTGACAGGGGTATTATCTTCCTTGGTTTCCTTGCTGAAACTGCCTTGTTGGTAGATCTGGCGAATTTTCTGCCCTGCTTCCATTGCAATGGCGATAACATGATCTATCAACTCTTCTGGCTTCATAACTACTCCAAACGCTTTCCATCGGATAAGCAAAAGTCAGTGGCCGGGAGTGGCCATTTTTAGGGGGATTCAGTCAGTCTCAGCTGTTTCATCGCCAAAAACAAGGCGCTGACGCTGCGTCCTTCTGAAAAATCATTCATGTCCAGCAGTTCTTGCCAGCGTTCCAGCGGCCAGGGAACCAGCTCTATCGGCTCAGGTTCATCGCCTTCCAGGCGACTCTCATAGAGATCTTCGGCCAGGAAAATTTGCATCTTACTGGCGAAATACCCGGGAGCCAGACTCAACTCCTTCAGCTTGGTCAGTTTACGGGCACCATAGCCTATCTCTTCCTGCAGTTCACGGTTGGCGGCTTCAGCGGCGGTTTCACCCGGGTCGATCAGTCCCTTGGGAAAGCCAAGCTCATAGTTGTGGGTTCCCGCGGCATACTCGCTGCCCAGCAGTAACCACTCACCATTGAGAACCGGCACCACCATAACAGCACCACGGCTGGCACTTTTCATCCGCTCGTAGTGACGTTCCTCTTGATTGGAGAAACGCAGGTGTACCTGTTCTATTTGAAACAGACGACTGCGGGCTACAACTTCGGTGTGCAATATTTCCGGCTTCTTCTGCCGCTCTGTCATAGAGGCCTCTGACGCTGACAAACTGAAAATGTGACTCAGGCTACAATGTTATACCAATTCACACGAAATAACAGAGCTGCAGAGTTTGTCGGGGCGGTGGGTTTTTTCGGATTAGTTGATTTAGATGCAAGCGTTTGCGGGTTTTCGCAAGAGTTTTAAACGGGAAAGCTCAACTTGAATAAACGGCAGCCGGGAGGAGCCCGGCTACCTACTTATTTAAAGACCCGGGATTTTGCCGTTGTAATTGATGGGGAAATATCCTTGGGGATCACGCTTGCCCAGAAATGGCAGCGCTTTTTTCAGATCTTCAGACTGAGCCTGAGTCTCACGAATGCGAGCCTTGACCTCAAGTTGTTCATTGGCCTTGAGCAGCAAGGTGCCGGCCACGCCTATGGCGTTTTTCTCCTCATCGGTCGCCAGTTGCACCTGACCGGCAACACACTGCAGGCCGAGTTCTATGTCTCCCAAGGGATATTGACCAAACTGGTTCTTGATGCCGACCCGATTGAGAAATACTTTGCCGCTGAGCGCCTCACACCAAGGCTGGCCTTGTGCCAGAGTATCCAGCAACACAGAGACATCACCGCTCACTTGAGTGCGAAATGGCAGACGACTGCCAGCCAAGAGAAACTCGGCCGGTGCTTCAAAACGCAGCTTCTCAGCGCTGATAGCGCCGGCAGCCAAGGTGACTTGCCCCTTGGCGTTGACGGCACTGGCGCGACTGCCCAGCTGGAAGTCCAGTTTGGCTTTGCCGGTCAGCAGTGCCCAGGGACTGAGCTCCCAGCTCAGCTGCTCCAACTGACGTTGTTGCAGCTTAATGACATCAATACTGCCGCTCCAGATAGTGCCGCTGACGCCACCGAGTTGCAGATTATTTGGCAGAGGCGCCAGCGAAACCGCCAACCTTGCGGGAAAGAGTGCCAGCATAAATGCCAGGTAAATCAGCACACAGAGTATTATTTTACTAATCAGTTTCAAGACTACACCTTACGACTGAGATAACTGGATTCGTCTGACTTTCACCATGCCAGGGCTATCACCTTCGGCCAGATCCAGGCTGTCCAGAGACAATCCCTGTTTCTGTACCAGATCCCCAAGATAGGAGATCAGGCTATCAAAGGGCACTTCATCCATCCAGATCTGGATCTGTTTCCCCTGTGGTGCCATGCGGGTGATCTCTAAGTCATAGCTGGCGGCACTCTGGGTCACCACAGTGCTGAGACTACCCTTGAGAGCCGGTCTGTTGCCGCTCTGTTTGATCCCGGCAATCTTATTGGCCGTCTGTTTCACAAAGCTGAGCATCTGGGTCTGAGCATTGAGGTTATTCTGTGCCTTCTGTTCGGCATTGCTTATCGGTGTCCAGATCCCCCAATAAAGGACCCCGACAGCGACTATTACTGCCATGGCCGCGACCAATTGCTGCTCCCGCTGTGCCAGAGATTCCCACCAGTTACGCAAATTTTCCATTTATTTGCTCCTTAGGGTCAGAGTACTGGTAACCGCATTTTCAGTACTGTTCATTGCCCCTCCCTCGAGATGGAATTGACGCCCGGCCAGCTCTTTGAACTGTTCTATCTGGGCGTAGCTCTTGGCCGTCACCTGCATACGGATTTCATTGCGCCCGGCATCAAATCTTAGGCTGTTGGGTTTGAGATCCGGCACTTGTTTGAATGCACCTTCCAGTCTATCCAGCATGGTAAAAAACTCGCCACCCGAGCCGCTACCCTGCAGGGCTCTGAGTTGAGATTCCAGCTGTGAGCGCAGATTGACTATCCGTGAACTGCCGGGAACCACCTGGCGATAAATGCTTTCGCTCTGGGCCTTCAAGTCATCGGCCTCACTCTGCATCTGATGTATGTTGAGCCCTTTGTTAACCAAGCCAAGCAGCAGGGCAATGGCGGCGACGATAGCCACCCGCTTCCATAGCAGTAGGTGCTTGCTGTATTCACGCTTGGGAACATAGGGGCCGGATAGCAGATTGATAGGTGACTTGAGCAGCCCTTTGGCCAACACCAGCATGGGCATTTCCAGCGGCATCTGCCGACACTCCAGATCCGGCCATTGAAATTCGGTATAGCAGGCCAGGCTCGGTGCTGTTTGCTGCTCTTCGAGCAACCCGGGCAGTAAGGGTTGCAGCCAGTCCTTGGGCATGCTCATACCCATACCCTCGGCTGTACGCAGCAAGAGTTGATCTTCATAGGCCATCAGGGCCCAATCACAGTCTTCCCGCTCCAGTGCCAGACAATCCGGTACCATTTTACGCACTTTGAGCCCGGCCTCGTTCAGCCAGGAGAGCCAGTTTTGCATCTGCTCATGGGCAACCACGGCCACACTCAGGCTCTCGCCGCTGCGGGGGCCAACGACAAAGTGCAGCTCATCAACATTCTGGGCCAGGGTATCTTCAAGCAGGAAAGGCAACGCCTTGAGAGCCTGGCGTTGGCCCTTCTCCGGTAGTTCGACCGAAGTGAGCTGAATGGCACTGGCCGGCACCAACACATCGACCGGCCGATTACCGGCTCGTTGCGTCAGGGTCGCCAGCGACCGCGCATCAACCAGCTCTCCCGAGGCAATAATCTCCTGTTCCTGCTCAGACCATACGACCCAGGCGCAGGGCGAGCCCAGGTTTTTGCCTAAACGGATAAATAAGCGTTCACTCACTATTATTCTCCACAATCCCTGGCCTTGGAGGCTTAGGGGCTTGTCCTGTTATTCTTGTCCGCCATATTGCCGGGTCAACACTTCGAGCTGATTCCCACCCACTATATGCAGCATACTTTCCAATCGGAACAGGGCATCATCTACCCTGGCCTTGGCCTCCAGCTTAAAAAACTTACTGTTGACCACAAAACTGGACTTGAGCTGATCATTCTTACTGGCAATCGAGGTCAAAGAACCCAGCGCCCAGAAATCTTCTATTTTGTCGAAGCCCCCCGCTGGGCGCTGGTTAATAATGCTTTCTGCTTCGCCTACCGAGATCTGGTTTTCCAGCATGCCAGCCAGCAGTGCAGCCTGCTCAACCTTGATGGTGTTGACGTTCAACAACTGTCGGTCATTTCCCGGTATGGCGCAAACATAGGGCTTTAAAATGCGATAAGTCTCTTGGTTAAAGCCAAACACAGCCCTGAGTTCACTGCTGTGACTCATTAGCGTGTTGGCCGCCCGGTAAGGGACAACCCGCGCTTCATACTCGGCATCTTCGGCGCCAAAGGGTGAGGCTATCGAATCCTCATCCAGATAATCTTTCAGCGTATGGGTCAGACGTTCGGCACCGAATTCATCCATCCCCAAGGATTCCAGCAATCCTTTGAACTGTCTGGCGGCCAGCGGCATCTTCTGCGGTTGCCCATCTGTCGTCTCTTTGCTGCTGACACTCAAGGCATTGAGGTTAAAACAGCTGCGAAGATCGGAAATGGTGCCGCCGATTTCGCCATTTTCTGCCGGGAGAATGACATCTGCCAGTGCCCAGTATTGTTGCAGATGCACCCGACCTTCAGAGTCATCCAGATCCTGTTTCAATACCTTACGCGCTAACTCTTCGGCCGAAATAGCATACCAGTAAGCTTGGTCATACTGCGCCAGATTCAAGGTTCTGCGCACTGATAACTGATTGCGCCCGGTAATACTGGTCGCCAGCACGGCCACAATCGCTACTATCAACAGCACCACTATCAGAGCAACCCCTCTTTGTTTGCCTTTCATCAGAGTTCCTCTTTACCTTGGCCTGAGTCGTTACCCTCTTGGCCGTCCGACTCCTGCTGACCACCATCTGTATTAGTGCCGCTGTTGTTATCCCCTTTGTTAGTGTCGCCACTATTATCATTCTGTTTGTCGGCTGCCGGGGCTCCAATCGGCAACAGGAATTTGCGGCTGATAACGCCTCTGTCCTCTGTTTCTATCTCTATGGCGATCGCCTTGGGTAACTTGCTGGCATCGGCTTTACGTTGCCACTTGTCCTCGACAAAAAAGGCGTACTTTACCGATAGCACCTTGTCCATCAATACGGTTTTAATCGGCTCGGCGCCGAATTCCGGTTCTGGATAAGGATAGTACCAACGCTCAAGTCGGCCTTCCTGTACTACATAGGCCACAGACTGCAGGCTGCCTCTTGGCAGCAAGCCTCCCGGGTTGAGCCACCCGAGACGAAAAAACACCAGCGCCTCGGATTCAGAGTCCAGAATATCAGTCCCGGTTTGAAACACTGTGCTGCCACGGCCGCCTTCCAGTAGCCTGGGAGTACGGGCCACCATCTGGCCCAGATCCCGCTCCAACACCCCAAAGCCCTGCTGCAGGTATTTGAGTTGCTGTGAAAAATCGCGGGTCACCTCATCGTTCTTCAGCACAGTTTGTAATACAGCATTGGCTGCCAGGCCCAACATGGCGAAGATCGCTATGGCGATCAGCATCTCCAGCAGGGTAAAGCCGCTATTCCTGCTTGAGTACATAAGAGTTCACCTGAGCGATGATCCGCTCGAATTTGTCATCATCGCTGACACTGATACGGATCATCCGAAAATTATCATCTGTGGTCTTGACCACCTCTTTGCGCCAATACCAGGTTTGGCCGGCCAGTTCGCTACGACCATCTTTGCGTCCAAGAGCAGGAAAGCCTTTTTCCAACCTGGCATCCACCATCTGGTTATCGGCCACCCACTGTGCCAGGGTGCGCTGTTCCAGAATCGGCATATTGGCAATCTGATCGCCTATGCTCTTGGTAATGGCCACCGCCGCAATGGCAAACACTGCCAGAGCGACTATCACTTCCAGCAACGTCATCCCCTTTTGCCGGGCAAGTTTATTCGAAATCATCGAACCTCCCCAGCTTGAGGCGACCCAGGCTATCACCACTGACCAACACCTCAACGGTTTCGCCCAGGCTGTCGCTGGCAATAAAGCTCAGCTCGAAAGCTGTCATTTCGCCACTTGGCAACAGCATGATCTGCGGCTCGGGAAACTTCTTTTTGTCCGCGTCCGATTCTTCGATAAAGGGCTCGTCGAACCAGGAGTCCTGCTCTTCATCTTCCTGCACCAAAGGCAGGCCTTCGAGCTCGACCGACAGTTTGATGCCTTCCGGCAACTGCTTTTCGGCCAGTAGCCTGTCCTGCTCCAGCGGTTGCCATTTGTTCTCTTTAAACAGCACGAAGTGGTACTTGTCCTTGTCCACCACTATGCCGATAAACTGGCCACTGAGTACGGTTTCATCCAGTACTGTCTCGGTGGCCGCCATAAATCTCTGCGCCTCACGGGTTAACTGTTGCTTGGGACCGCTGTCCCCCATTGTCATGGTCACAGCCGTAGCTGCCAGCCCCATCAGCAGCACTACCAACATCACTTCCAGCAGGGTAAAACCCCGTGAGTGCTTGTTTTGCATCTTATTGGAAATCTTGCAGATTCCAGTTGCCTATATCGTCTTCTGTGCCGGGCTGGCTATCAGGGCCTGAGCTGAAGACGTCAATCTTGCCGTGTTCGCCCGGGCTCATCAGTAGATAAGGATTACCCCAGGGATCCATAGGCAGACGCTTAACGTAGCCTCCGTCGCGGTAGTTACGTGGCTCAGGAGAAATGGTCGGCTTCTGGACCAGAGCTTCCAGTCCCTGTTCGGTTGTGGGGTACACGCTGTTGTCCAGCTTGTACATGTCCAGCTGGTTTTCCAATGCGACTATGTCAGACACCGCCTTTTGTTGGTCTGCCTTGTCCTTGTTACCCATCAGATTGGGTACCACCATGGAGGCCAAGATCCCCAGGATCACTATCACCACCATCACTTCCAACAGGGTAAAACCTTTCTGTCTGTTGTTGCTTTGCATTAACTTACTTCCTCCTAAAAAATCTCAAATGGCTGCGGTGAAATAAGACTCAGCCACTAATCATATTGTTGAGCGCCAATATCGGTTGCAAAATTGCCAGAACAATAAACAACACTATCCCGGCCATACTCACCACCAACAGAGGTTCGAACACCCCCAAGGCGATATTGACGTTGGACTCGAACTCCCTGTCCTGGTTATCTGCGGCGCGCTCCAGCATCTGCTCCAGCTCACCACTCTTCTCACCCGAGGCTATCATATACAACATCATCGGCGGGAACAGCTTGGTATTAGTCAGTGCCGCCCCCAGACTGGTTCCCTCACGCACTCTGGCCGTGGCCTCTTCCACTGCCTGACGTACCCGCACATTCAGCAAGACCTCACTGGCAATCCGCATGCCATCAAGCAGCGGCACTGAACTGGCACTGAGGATACTCAAGGTTCGGGCAAAGCGTGAAGTATTCAACCCCTTACTGACTTTGCCCACCACAGGCAAACGCAGCAACAGCTTGTGATACTTGAGTTTGAAGGCGGGTTTGGTAAGCATCTTCTGAAACAGCAGTGCCAGCAATACTATCGCGCCGAGGACGAACAAGCCGTAATGCTGGACAAAGTCAGAGGCGGCGATCAAAAACTGGGTGGTACCGGGTAACTCCTGGCCCATATGTTCAAATTGACCAACTACTTTGGGCACTACGGCCGCCAGCAGCACGGCGATAACGCCGATAGCCACTGTGGTCAACACTATGGGGTAGATCATCGCCTGGGTCAGCTTAGTCTTGAGCTGTTGGCGCCGCTCCGTGTAGTCCGCCAGGCGATTGAGCACCACTTCCAAATGGCCGGACTTTTCACCCGAGGCCACCATGGCGCGGTAGAGATCATCAAACACATGGGGAAACTCGGCCATGGAGTCGGCCAGCGAGTAGCCTTCCACCACTCGCGAGCGTACCGCCATCACCATGGAGGCGAGACGGTCTTTTTCGCACTGTTGGCCTACGGCCTTGAGGGCTTCTTCCACCGGCAAACCGGCAGCGACCAGAGTTGCTATCTGGCGGGTGATCAGCGCCAGTTCAGCCACAGAGATCTTCTTGCGCCGCGCCAACCAACTGCCACTGCTGGCCTTGGCTTCTTTTTCGGTGACCGGGGCGATATCCAGCGGCATCAGCTTCTGTTCACGCAGCTGACTGCGGGCCAGTCTGGCGGTATCGGCTTCGATAACCCCTTTGACCTGCTTTCCGGCTTGATTGAGCGCCTTATACTCGAATGCCGCCATGAATTACTCCTCGCGGGTCACGCGCAGCACTTCTTCCAGGGTAGTGATCCCCGCCAGCACCTTGACCATGCCATCATGGCGAATGCTGGGGTTGTGCTGACGAATATATTTTTCAATCGCCAGTTCGCCACGGCCACCGTGGATGAGTTCGCGGACGTTGTCGTCCACCAGCAGCAGTTCATGGATCCCGGTACGGCCACGATAGCCGTTATGGCCACAGCTCTTGCAGCCCTTGGCGCGATAGATCACCGCATCTTCATCGCCTATGCCCAGGAGCTCACGTTCGCGGGCATCCGGGGTATGGGCTTCCTTACACTCGTTGCATAGAGTCCGCACCAGGCGCTGGGCCAGCACCCCCAGCAGACTGGAAGACACCAGGAAAGGCTCAACGCCCATGTCCTGCAAACGGGTAATGGCACCGGAAGCCGTGTTGGTGTGCAAGGTAGAGATCACCAGGTGGCCGGTGAGTGAGGCCTGTACCGCTATCTGCGCCGTTTCCAGGTCACGGATTTCCCCTATCATCACCACATCAGGATCCTGACGCAAAATGGCCCGCAAGCCGCGGGCGAAGGTCATATCCACCTTGGTGTTGACCTGGGTTTGGCCTATGCCTTCCAGCTCGTATTCAATCGGGTCTTCAACTGTGAGTATGTTGATGTCGTTGTGATTGATTTCGGTCAGACCGGCATAGAGGGTAGTACTCTTGCCCGAACCCGTAGGGCCGGTGACCAGAATAATGCCGTGAGGTTTACGGATCAGTTCATCGAACTGGTGGCGAATACTGTCTTTCATTCCCAGTTGTGCCAAGTCCAGATTGCCAGCGTTCTTGTCCAGCAGACGCAGTACGACCCGCTCGCCGTGGCTCGATGGCATGGTCGATACCCGGACATCCACAGCGCGGCCACCGATACGCAGTGAGATCCGGCCATCCTGCGGCACCCGCTTTTCGGCGATATCCAAACGGGCCATAACCTTGATCCGCGATACCAGGAGCGAAGAAAGCTTACGGTTCGGCTTGAGTACTTCCTTGAGCACGCCATCAACCCGGAAACGCACCACCAGCTGCTTCTCATAGGTTTCAATATGAATATCCGAAGCTTCCTCTTTGATGGCTTCGGACAATAAGGCGTTGATCAGCTTGATGATGGGCGCATCATCTTCTCCTTCCAGCAGATCTTCGGTCTGCGGCATCTCTTCTGCCAGGGTAAAGAGATCCATCTCATTGCCTATGTCTTCCATCAGCTGCTGCGCCTCGGAAGAGTTACTCTGATAGGCCTGAGTCAGGTAGCGCTCAAACTCATGGGCTTCCAGTTTGTGCAGCGGCAGTTCCTGGCCGGCATAGCGACGCACCTCAAACAACACAGACAAAGGCGTTGCCTGGGTGTAATAGAGGGTCAGCCGTTCATCTTGGCCTTTACTGAGCACCAGGTTGTATCTGTGAGCAAAGGCAAACGGCAGCCGCTCACGGCTGCTTGAGTGAAACAGCTCGTCACTTTCAGCCTCGGCGGTCAGCGCCAGTTCACTGGAAACCTGGGCCAGATCGTCTGTTGGCGGCTGGACTTCAGTCATCGGCTTCGTCCTGCTTGTTTTCTTCCAAGGTCTTCAGGGTGGAGTCTGTTTTACGCATCTTGGTATCCAGTCCCTTACCCTGCTTGTAACGATCGAGGATCTCATTGACTTCGGGTGGCAGGTATTCTTCTTGGCTCCACTCTTCCAGCATGGGCACATCAGTCCTTGGCATCAGGTTGATACCACGTTCCTGCTGTTCCAGCTGCAGGGCTCGGAAGTAGTTGTATTTACGGCCGGCAATGCCTTCCATAGTGACACCATCACGGATGATGGTCGGCTTGATAAATACCATCAGGTTCTTTTTCTTCTTGCCGCTGCTGGATGACTTGAACAGATGCCCCAGAATCGGGATATCGCCCAGGAAAGGTACTTTCTGGACGCTTTCCTGTACCTCTTCATTAATTAGCCCCCCCAGCACCACGATTTGGCCCGAGTCGGCCATTACGGTAGTCGTCAGGCGGCGGGTGGCAAAGGTCACGTCCACATTGGTCTTGCCGTTGATGCCGGAGACTTCCTGCTCAATGGTGAGCTTGACGGCATTGCCTTCGTTGATCTGCGGCACTACCTTGAGCTTAACCCCGACTTCTTTGCGTTCAACGGTTTGGAATGGGTTGCTGTTGCCATTGCTGGAGTTCTGCGCGCCAGTAAGGATGGGCACTTCGTCACCGACGATGAAGGAGGCTTCCTGGTTGTCCAGGGTGGTAATAGAAGGGGTCGCCAATACGTTGGAGTTGGTATCGCTGGACACCGCCTGTATCAGAGCGCCAAAGTCGCCCATGGTCACACCCCAGGCCATGCCGTTTACCTTACCGAGCGCCTGGGCCAACAGGGTGATATCGCCCTTGGTGTCAGGGTTATCGGTACAGGTCAGGTTGTCACCCGAACCGGTACAGGTCTGGGAGGCTTTCTTGTCCTGCGCATTCCAGATACCCGCACCAATTTCACCTATGGTGGGTCCCAGGTTGTTGAACTGAGTACCACCACCGGCCTCTGTGGCCCATTGGATACCGAAGCCCACATCATCCCCTTCGGCGACCTCGACTATGATGGCCTCCACCAGTACCTGGGCGCGGCGGATATCCAATTGGTTGATCACGCTCTCCAGGGTACGCATCTGATCTGGCTCAGCGCTGATCACCAGGGCATTGGTGTCTTCATGGGCCATGATATTGATTTCATTGCGGCGTTTACCGCCGGCGCTGCCGGGGGCTGGTGCTGCACCATCTTTCGCTTCCAGTTTTTGGGCAAACCCTGTCAGCACTTCCACCAGGTCTTCGGCCTTGGCATAACGCAGATAACGCACCTTGGTATTGCCTGTGCTGGCCTGTTCGGCATCGAGGCGATGAATAAGCTCTACTACCCGCTGACGACTGCGTTCATCACCACTGACCACCACGGCGTTGATCCGCTCATCGGCCACCACCTTGGGCGCTTGGCCCGGTAGCTGTGCCTGGTTGGCACTGGCGCGATAGAGGGTATCTATGATCCGCACCATCTCACCGGCAGAAGCGTATTCCAAGGGCACCACCTGCACTTCAGTGTCACCCTGCTTGTCTACCCGGCGCACGATTTCCACTAGCTTGTTGACCACATTGGCGCGGCCGGTGATCATCAATACATTGGAAGGATCATAGTTGACCACGTTGCCGCCACCGGCATTGTCATTGAGCTGACGCAGCAAAGGTGCCAGTTGCTTGGCTTCTGTGTTGTACAGCGCCACTATGCGGGTCACCATCTCGTCGCCAAGACCCGGGGTATTGTCATCGGCAACCCGAATCGAAGAGGTCTTGGCGTCTTTGTCTTTAATCACCTTGATGACATTGTTTTCCAGCTCGACCACAGCATAGCCGTAGACCTGCAGCACGTTGAGGAAAAATTGGTAATATTGCTCGTCGTTGAGCATGTCATAGCTGCGGACGTTGATTTTGCCGCGAATAGTAGGATCGACAATGATGGTCTTGTTGAGGTTTTTACCAACTATGTTGATAAACTCCTGAATATCTGTGCCTTTAAAGTTTGCCGCATATTGCTCAGACCAAGCGCTTGGCTGGGTCAGCAAGGCCGCGGTAGCTACCAGACCAGCGATAAGCTTGGTTCGAATCCGTTTATTGTTCATTATTGTGCTTTCCTCTAAACCTGCTTTATTGCGGCAAACTGAACATGATTTCAACCAACTGACCTTCGCGCTCTACCATCACAGAGACTTCGGTCAGCTCCGGCAACTGGCCCATCACCTCCAGCGCCTGACTCATATCAGTTAAATCATAACCATTGATGGATTTTGCCAGGTCATTGGGCTGGAACCCGGCATCCTTGAATAATCCGGCATCTTTGCCCGGATTGAGTCTGTACCCTTGCACTTCGCCATCCTTTTGAACCGGTGAAATTGCCAGGTAATCGGTAATCTTGCTGGGATCGGCCAGCAACTCATCGCGGGAAGCCACCAACTCGCGGCCAATGTCGGCATCACGGCGGTCAACCTTGGTCACGTCACCACCGCTGCGGGCCTGTTGCAGCTGAGCATTGGCTTGTGACTGAGTAGTATATTGCAGGCCGTCGAGCATCAGGGTTTCGTAACGACCGGCATTGGTAATAATGATACGGTCGGCATACACCTCTTTCAGCGATGCTGAGGTGCCCTTGATCTTATCGCCCAGACTATAGGTTTCCTGGCTGCCTTGAGACTCGATAATCGCCAGGCCTTTCTGCTCGGCGCTGGACGCCACCACCCCGGTCAACAGAATCGACAGTGACGTTTTGGGCGCATCTGTGATCATTTCAGTTGAGACTTCTTTAGGCTTGGTGCTGCTGGCGTCTTTTTTGCCGAACAGCGCCAAACCATTGATACCGCTGATATCGACATTCTGTGATTGGGGACCAGACACCGGGGTTGGTGTCCAGTTGGCAGTCGGTTTTCCTGTTGGGATCAGTTTCCAACTAATCTGTGCCGTCAAATACAGAACCAATAGCAACAATAGCCAAAACACGGCGGTGCTGGCGGGTTTTTGCGGTATGCTGCCCGTCTTGGCGATAATCTTATCCAATAAATCCATATTTTCCGGACCCTCTAATCAGGTCTCTGTTCTGATTATAATAGTGAATGAAACCTTCGCCATGCTAACTCACACTCTTGTTTGCAACAAGACCATAACAGGGGGTTGGTTGGCGAAAATTGTACGATTATGCTACCTTTGCGCGCCTGGAAAGGGTGTGAAGCGCTCCACTGTTTAACCCCGTATTGGCGGCTTGGACAAGGGGTTTATCCCCGAGTTGTGAGCTCATCCCCTTTTTCAATTATGACAGGAGTATCCATGGCCAATAGCAATGACAACGCCGAGGCGGTCCGGCTCGATAAATGGCTCTGGGCGGCGCGCTTTTACAAGACCCGCGCCCTGGCCAAAGAGATGATCAACGGCGGTAAAGTACATTACAACGGTCAAAGAGCCAAATCCAGCAAGCTGGCAGAAGTCGGTGCGCGCATTAGGTTACGCCAGGGATATGACGAAAAAGAGATCGTCATAAAAAAAGTTTCCGGTGTCCGTCAGGGAGCGGCTATCGCCCAGAGCCTGTACGAAGAAACGCCGCAGAGCATACAAAAACGGGAAAGTAATGCTGAAGCCAGAAGGCTCAACATATTGCATAATCCGGCGCCCGATACCAAGCCGGATAAGAAACAGCGGCGGCAAATCATTCGCTTCCGCGAGACCTGAATTAACTGTGAGAAACCCAATGAACCAAGATACTCTCCATCGCTATCTGTTTGATAACGCTGATGTAAGGGGTGAACTGGCCCAACTTGGTGACAGCTATCGCCAGATAATTAGCACCCATGATTACCCGGAGCGCCTTAAGGTCCTGCTGGGTGAATTGCTGGCGGCGACTTCGCTGCTGACGGCAACACTGAAATTTGAAGGTGATATCAGTGTACAGCTGCAGGGGCAGGGTGGTCCGGTGTCACTGGCGGTGATCAACGGCAATAACCGTCAGGAATTAAGGGGCGTTGCCCGCTGGCAAGGCGAGATTGCCACAGATGCAACACTGGATCAGCTCTTTGGCCAAGGTTATATGGTCATCACCCTGACTCCGACCGAAGGTGAGCGTTATCAAGGGGTAGTGGCCCTGGATAAGCCCAGCATCGCAGAATGTCTTGAGAGCTACTTTGCCCAGTCGGAGCAATTGCCTACAGGTATTTGGTTATTTGCCAATGGTGAACATGCCGCCGGTATGCTGTTGCAGGTATTGCCGAGTGAGCAGAGTGAAAATACCGAGTTTGAACACCTGACTCAGCTGACCGCTACTATTAAAGCTGAAGAATTGTTCAGCCTGCCGGCTACTGAAGTCCTGCACCGTCTTTACCATCAGGAGCAGGTACGGTTGTTCGACCCAGTAAGCGTCAGCTTCAAGTGTACCTGTTCCCGTGAGCGCAGCGCTGCAGCGATCCGCACCCTGGCGAAGGAAGAGATAGACGCTATCATTCAGGAGAAGGGGCTGGTGGAGATGGGCTGTGAATATTGCAACAGTCACTACCGCTTCGATGCCATCGATATCGAAGCCATCTTTGCCAACAGTCAGACACCTAATACTCCCCAATAACGGGGGCAATATTCAGTTGTTTTTAAGAGAGCGAGTGATCGCTCTCTTTTTTTTGTCATTTTTCAGAACGTGCTCACACTTTAGCCGCGGCTTAAGTTACAATCGCGCCAACCCGACAGCAGACCGGGACCATATCAGACCTCATAATAGATGGAGACCTTACTTATGGCGGCAGAAGCAAACCGCATTCAACTCAACCTCAACAGTGCCCAACTGGTCGAGCAGGCGATTCTGCGCGGTGAAGGCAGATTAACAGCCAACGGTGCTCTGGTGGCTCAGACCGGCGAGCGCACCGGCCGTTCCCCCGCCGACCGTTTTATCGTCAAGGAGCCGGGTACCGAGGCTGATATCGAGTGGGGCGTGGTCAACCAGGCGTTTGAACCTCAGAAGTTTGCCGCCCTGTGGGAGCAAGTCGAAGCCTATCTGGCCGACAAACAAGTATTTGTCTCTGAGCTGGAAGTCGGCGCCGATGCCGAACACTACCTGCCTATCAGAGTCACGACCGAATACGCCTGGCACCAATTGTTTGCCCGTAATCTGTTTATCGTACCTGAGCACTATAACCAGAGCCACAAACCCGAGTGGCAGATCATCAACGCCCCAGGCTTTGTCTGCTCACCCGAGCGCGATGGCACTAACTCGGACGGTGCAGTGATCATCAACTTCGCCGAGCGTAAGGTACTGCTGGCCGGTATGCGCTATGCCGGTGAAATGAAAAAATCCATGTTCTCGGTACAAAACTTCCTGCTGCCGGCCAAAGATGTACTGCCTATGCATTGCTCGGCCAACGTCGGCAAAGATGGCGACACAACTCTCTTCTTTGGTCTTTCAGGTACAGGCAAGACTACATTGTCTGCCGATCCCAAGCGTTTTCTGATCGGTGATGATGAACACGGCTGGGCTGAAGGCGGCGTCTTCAATATTGAAGGCGGCTGCTATGCCAAGTGTATCGATCTCAGTCAGAAGAATGAGCCGGTGATCTGGGATGCGATTCGCTTCGGTACTGTGCTGGAAAACGTGGTGCTGGATGCTCAGCGAGTGCCTGACTACAAGGATGCCAGCCTGACCGAGAACACTCGCGCCGCTTACCCACTGGAGCATATTGCCCAGCGTAAGGAAGATAATCGTGGTAACGAGCCTCACGCCGTGGTGTTCCTCACCTGTGATGTTTCCGGCGTCTTGCCTCCGGTAGCCAAACTTAGCAAGGAGCAGGCAGCTTATCACTTCCTCTCGGGGTATACCGCCAAGGTAGGTTCCACCGAAGTGGGCTCAACCGCCGCGATTCAGTCGACTTTCTCCACCTGTTTCGGTGCTCCCTTCTTCCCTCGTCCTGCCGGGGTTTATGCCGAGCTGTTGATGAAGCGTATCCAAGCCTTCGGCAGCCAAGTTTACCTGGTGAACACAGGTTGGACCGGCGGCCCTTATGGCGTCGGCAAACGTTTCGACATTCCTGTCACCCGCGCCATAGTGGATGCCATCGTCAGCGGTGAACTCAAAGAAGTGCCGACCGAACATATCGAGCAGTTGAATCTGGATGTCCCGGTTGCCATTCCCGGCGTCGACAGCGCGCTGCTCAATCCGGTCAACACTTGGGCTGACAAGGAAGAATACGCCAAGTATGCCAAACAGTTGGCTGAATCTTTCCAGAGCAACTTCGCTAAGTATCAGGTCTCCGATGCCATTAAGGCTGCCGGTCCTAAAGCTTGATGACAGCAGTAAATGATAAAAACGGCTCCTGAATGGAGCCGTTTTTATTGGCCAATTCCTGCTCTTGTCATAAAAGGGATTTAGTCTATTCAATGGACTCGCAAAGACTTAGTGCTTTCGGGGGGTTGTGATCACCCCAAAGGCTAAGGAAAATGCACCTTCAAATTTAATTAATCACGGACGATCAAATGGTTAAACCAAAGTATCTCGCAGTACTTCTTAGCGCCACGCTGCTTTCCGCCTGCGGTAATTCCGACTCAGATGACAACCAACCACCTGTGACCAAGGATATCAGTGTTCTGGGACAGGTCAGTTATTTGGGGGCTGTAGCTGGTGCTGATGTTTGCGCCGATCTCAATCGTAACTTGTCTTGTGATGCCGATGAGCCCACAACAACAACCGACAGCGACGGCAAGTATCAGCTCGATTGGCGCAGCGATGAGCCTACTCCCGATTATTATCTGCTGGCCAGCTGGATAGCGCAGACCAGCGACAACCCCCCGGTCAAACAGCAGCACAATAAGCAGAGTGTCACTGCCCGAACCGCTGATGACGGCAGCCTGATGCTCTTTGCCCTGAACCAGCATACGGGCGCCATCAACCTGGTAACCCATTTGGAATTCAGTCGTTTCCAGCAGATGTTGCAGGCGGGCATTAGTGATGCCAAGCGCGATTCCCTGCTTAAGGAACTCAGGCAGTTATATTCTCTGCTGTTCGCCACTGAAGGCAAGACCCCCTACCAGATCCCAGCCGAGGTCACAGCAGCGCCGACCTTTGCCGAGGCCTTCTGGCTACTGCAACATATTCACGCTTTGACAGCAGCTCAGATAGAAAAGCTTCTCGGGGAAGGTAATCATGAGGCAATTCTGGCGGCCGAACAGACCCTGGCTATGACTCTGAATGAGCTGCGACACTTGATTGCTGCCAGTGGTCAGACAGCGGCGACATTCCTGGCAACAGATCCCCAAGAGGTGCGGAGCAAGGTAAACAACGCCATGGTGGTCCTGGGTTATCTGGAGCCTCAGGATGATAAAACCATGAACGACAATGACTGGGTGATAGTGCTCAATGGTTTGATGGAGGATGATGAGCAAGCTCATCTGCTGGATTTGGGGCTGAGTGGCGCACAGGAGTTTTTCTCCCTGCAATATGGTGACCCCTCAAAATTTTTGATCGGTAGTGTCAACCAAGGCAAGGTTTTGGCCCAGGATATTCCTCTGGGAGATGAAGTCGCTTCCGAGTGCTGGAATACCCAAATGGAGCGCTGGATAAATGCCGAACGCAAGGATCAAGGCTATCGCCCAAGCGCGCCGGTTATCGAAGGCAATCAACTGCACACCTTCTATGATGGTACTCAGGTGCCAATCACTATGCAGGTGGACAAGTACCAGACCGGCGATGAAGACTGGCAAAGCTTGTTGGCAGGCACCCCGGCTGTCCTGCAGTTAGCCAAGCTCGAATGGCCTGGGCAGGTTTACCGCATCTGGACAGCGCAGCAAGCCGATGTGATGTGTCGCAATGAAGAGTTTGTTTCCTGGGAGATGCCGGTTGCCAACGCCGAAGCTCTCGACTCCAGGGCCTTGATTACCCTCTTTTGGCCTATAGCAACAGAGGATGAAATTACCCTGGATGGCGAACAGCGTTTTACGCTTAACTTTGGCGATGCCCCTGAAAGCTACGAGTGGCAGCTAATCCAGAGCCCGAGTGGTGCGCCTTTGTTGCAGATCACTGAGCTGCTGGACAATCCTGAGTTGGCCGACAAGGTTTTACCCAGTGAATATTTGATCCAAGGTGGCCAACTCATTGAAGTGGATATCTACCGTGCCTTTGATTTCGATGCCGGCAGGCAGCAGTTACGACTCACCTACGAGCAAAGCTTCAGCGAGCCCTTGTATCAACATCTGAAGCAATTGGCACAGGCTAATTGAATACGGTGTGATGGAAGTGAATGTTTGTTGCTATCGCCTTCAATGAAGGAATCGCGATAAAAAAACGGCCCTTACGGGCCGTTTTGAGTTCTGGGGAGATAGATGAGTTGTTTGGCGGCTTAGTTGGCGGCAGCCTGCTGACCGGCGATACGGCCAAAGACAATGATGTCAGTATAGGCGTTGCCACCCAGGCGGTTGGTACCGTGAGTCAAACCTGTCACTTCACCGGCGGCAAACAGACCTGGGATTACCTTACCTTGTTCATTCAGCACGTGGGTCTTGGTATCTGTTACCAGACCACCCATGGTGTGGTGTACTGATGGCGTGGCTTTCAGGATCCAATATGGGCCCTTGCTCAAGTCCACCAGCCCGGCTCTGTGGTTGAAGGCTTCATCCTTACCGGTTTTCGCATAGTGGTTCACATCCTTGATGGTCTTCTTGAGGTTTTCCAGCGGAATGTTGAATACCTTGGCGGCTTCTTCAATGCTGTCTACTTCATACATCAGACCACGGCTGGTGAAGTCTTTGTATTCACCCTGGTGCATACCAATGGTACCGGCTACATCATCAATGTCCTTGTTCCACAGAACATAGGTGTAACGACCGGGTTGTTCCAGAATCGCATGGGAGATCACGTCGCGACGTTCCAGCTCTTCCACAAAGCGCTCACCGTTTTGGTTGACCAGAATCGCGCCAAAGAAACGGGAGTCGGCGATCAGGGCAATGGCTCCTGTCTCTGGGTTACAGATAGGGTAGGTTTGGATATAGCCCAGGTTACGGGTGTCGGCATGGATCTTCTCACCCATGACAATACCGTCACCTGTACCACCTGAAATACCTGTTGTACCGTAACGCTCATCCAGCTCTGGGTTGTATTGCTTGCGCATAGCCACGTTGGCAGAGAAACCACCGGTAGCGACAACAACACCGCGCTTGGCATGATAAGTGATCTTCTTGCCGTTCTTGGTCGCCTCAACACCGACCACACGGCCATTGTTGTCCATCAGCAGGCGGTCGGCGGTAGTGTTGGTGTGAATAGGCAGACCGACTTCTTCGGCTTTCTTGGCAAACTTGCCGATCACTTCGGCGCCCGTGTGGCCTTTGGGGATCAGGGCGCGCTTGACGCTGTGACCACCAAACTGGAACAACTGGTTGGGATAGAACTCAACCTTAACATAGTCACGCAGCCATTCGGCGGCATTGACGGCATTGTCCACCATCACCTTGACCATCTCAGGGTCACCCTTGAAGTCGCCCCCTTTGAGTGTGTCTTGGATAAACAGCTCTTTGGAGTCGGTAATCTCCATGTTTTTCTGTACCCAGCTACCGGCTACGTTCATTTCGGCGCCGGAGATCAGTGAGTTACCACCTATGATGGGCATTTTTTCAATGATAACGGCAGAAGCACCGGCTTCCATGGCCTCCAGACCGGCACTGAAACCGGCGCCGCCTGAACCTATCACGACTACGTCATAGGTGTATTCGGCTGGTGTCAAAGCTTCATTATGCTTGGCCGTGGCACTTGCGGCTACCAGGGTCACCCCGGCAGCTTCAATACTGGCGGCTACGGCTTTCTTGAGAGCATCTGAGGTCACGGTTGCACCGGAAACCCCGTCAACTTCTACAGAGTTGTTATCTATAATGGCTTGCTTTACATCTTTGAATGCGGCGGCGGCCAACACAGGGTTTTCTTTCTGCTTCAGCACGTCGATAGCCACAATACGGCCATCCTGAATGCTGGTTTCAACCTGGATCTCACCATGCTTGCCCTGGGCAGTCCCCTGACTCTTGATGATCTCATGGGTCACCTGACAGCCGGTAATCACCACGGCAGTGGATACGGCCACGCCCAAAACGGATTTGTTCAACTGCATATTCAGTTCCTGTCGATTAAAAAAGGGAGCTTGGCTCCATTGTTAAAACTGGTATCCGAAAGCCAACCCATACTCGATACCGTCGTTGTACTGTGCGCCCCAGCTATCGTACTGAGTCAGGTGCAACTTGCCGTAGAAGGCATCGGTAAAGTGGGTCTGCCACCCTAGAATGATCTGGTGCCCATAGCTGTCGTAACTAAACAGCTTTTGGTGCTCTTCGTCCCTGTCTATCTGCGCTTCGTAGTTGACGGATAAGTTGTGCTTCAATCCGGCAAAACTCAGCGGGTATTTGGCGTTGAGCACCAGGGCGTAACCTGAAATGTCATTGAAGTTCTCATCTGTTGGTGAGAAATGACCAAAGGTATAGTTGAAGCCAACCCCATAGTTCAGTGCCAAATTGCCAAACTTACTGTTGTGCGTAACCCCCAGATAAAGGTTGTCTTCGACCAGAGTCTCACTGGCAGAGATAAAGTTCTGGGCCCAAAAGTTAAAGCCGCTTTCACCCAGTTTGTGCTCTATGATTGCCAATGCCTTTAGAGTGGTTTTACCATCTTCATTCTTCTGGTTTTCTGCGACTTCCCCCGGATTCTCCAGCTTGATATTGGCGAAATAACTGCCCCAATCGGCCAAACCCAAATGATTTAACTTGAGAAAGGGTTGGTTAAAGACGCCAGGGTTATCATCTTCGGTATCACTGGTATAAAATTTATAACCAAGATCCAGGCTGGTTTTGGTCACATCGGCCTGCACATTGGCAGAAAATGCCATAGCCAGTGCCACCCCACTCAACAACCATTTTGAGTTCATAATATTTCCTCAGACAAATAAAATGCCAAGTAATTGAAAACTTTAAACACATGAATTAGACGAGGAAATAATAATTAATTGTTGCCAATAACTGCTGTGATCTTGGTCGATTACAATCCTTAAAAAAATAAACTCTGTGGTTTAAGGAAGTAGGTGATAAGAGAACATAAATTAAGTGAAAATTCCGTCAAATAAATAAAAAAGAGACAGCGAAAGCCATCTCTTTTTAAAATGGTAATAAAATATAAGCCTAACTCACATTTTCCTTTAATCTGTAATTTCTATCTCGGCAATAAACATTTGTGGAGTTCTATATTCCTTGAACTGCCAGCCCAGTTGTTTCGCCAGCCGTTTGACCAACATTAGTCCCAGACCAAAGCCTCCCAGACTATCCTGTAAGGTCGAGTTACTGACCCTGATATGTTTACCTCTCTGCTCCACTTTGACCTCACCTGTGCCATGTTCGAGTGCGTTGCGTAGCAGATTATTGAGCATGATGGACAGAGGCTCTTTCAGCACCTGAAGTTGGGTATCGTCACAGTCCAACTGAATCATGCCCTGCTTGCCCTGAGCATGTTCCTGCTCGGCGGCCAACTGTTGCAGCAATTCAGCCGGCATCAAAGGTTGTTTCTCCAGCTGAGTGCTGCTCTTGTTGGTGAGCCAAAGCAGAGTTTCTATGATGGATTTCATCTGCGCTGTCGCTTGGCTGGCGGCCAGTACTGGCCCGGTCAACTTGCCCTTTTGCAAGGTGAGCAGCTCAAAGGATGACTGGCAGATAGCCACAGGCGTGCGCAGTTCGTGGCTGGCAAAGCGCAGGAAGTTGAGCTCCCTCTGCTGCGCTTTTTGTAATTGCTGCAACGAAGTATTGAGCGCATCCACTATCGATTGCAGCTCGGCATAGCCTTGTTTGGGAAAACTGAAGCCATTCATGCTTTGCCAGTCGTGTTGCTTGATCGCCTGACTGATTTTGTGCACCGGAGTGATTACCTGTTTTTGCATGTGAAACGCCAGGCTGGCCACCACCCCGAAGGTCATCACTATCAGCAATAAAATGGCGGTCATGTTCTTGGGTGCAAAGACAAGATCATGGGTGGCATCATAATGTAGCCATAGATACAGCGGCTGGCCTGAAGCCGTGTAGTGGACACTTAAGGCATCGATATAGGGGCCATCGAGATGCTGGTAGCGGATGCCGGTTTCTGCAGTGGGAGGCTGAAAGTCATTGATGGCTTTTATCTTATCCGGTACCCGCTGCCAGTCGGCAAATACACTGATGTTGTCGGTATCCAGCTCGGTACTGCCTTGGGTAAATACCGCCTCGGCTGCCTGGCCTGCGTTATGCAAGGTGATTTCATGCATGGAAAACATGCCGGTGCACATCATGCAAAGGGGGATGATGCTATTGATGGCCAGAGTGACCGCCAGAAAAATAAGCCCATAAATTTGATAGCTGCGCTTGAGACTGAACTTGGGCATCATCTTCAGTCACTCCTCAGGCAGAGTCCTACCCCGCGAATAGTGTGGATTAACTGGCTGTCGAACGGCTTATCCACTACCCGTCGCAACAGATGCAAATGGCTGCGCAAGCTGTCGCTGTCCGGGGGAAAATCGGGCCAGAGCATACGTTCTATCTCTTCCCGCTCCACGGTTTCCGGGCTGCGGCGAGCCAGCAAAGCCAGTATCTGCCAGCCGGTGCGGCTTAGAGATAACTGCTGCCCTTGGCGATAAGCCTCGTGTTTACCAAAGTCCATTTCCAACTCACCCAATTGTAGTTTTGGCGGTGCTGGACGGCGCTGAGCCACTACCTTGATGCGGGCGACCAGCTCCTCCATGGCGAAGGGCTTAATAAGATAATCGTCGGCGCCGGCATCAAAGCCGCTCAATCTGTCATCCAGACCACTGCGGGCGGTGAGCATGATCACCGGCGTGGTCATACACTGGGCCTTCCAGCCCTGGCATGCTCGCACACCGTCCCCGTCAGGCAAGTTGAGATCCAGCACCACCACATCAAAATGCTGCTGTCTCAGCAGTTCATTGGCTTGAGCCAAGGTTTCGGCATAGTCACATTCAATACCCTTTATCGCCAGGTATTGAATGATATTGTTTGCCAACAGACGATTATCTTCGACCAGCAGTATTAACATGTCAGATCAACTCAAATTGATGGGCCAGATGGATTAGATTTGCCCTGTTGCTGGCACCCAGTTTTTTACGCATTGACTCCATATGGTATTCAACCCCACGGACACTAATGTGCAGTCGATCAGAGATCTCATGATTTTGCAGTCCGGTTGCCGCCATTCGCAGCACTTTTCTGGCGTTGGCCTTGAAGATCCGGCTTTGCAGAAACGGATTGAATCTCTGCCTGTCATGTTCAAACAATAGACTCTGAGCCAAGATCAGGGTCTGTTGCAAACGCTCAGGTTGCGGATCCGGATGACCTGAACCCAACAGCATAAAACGGCCAAACCAAGTCGGGTTGGCATAGCTGGGCACGGGGAAGCTCAGAACAGTGTCATAACCATGTTTGGCGAACAGGACTTTTACCGGGTCATCCTCTTGCCAGCGGTAACACCAGGCTTTGTTTGCGCATAAAGACTCGGCGAAATTATTGTCGCTGCGGGCATAGTGTTCCAGATAGTACTGTTGCAGGGTTGCTATCCGACAGGAGGACGCCAGTGACGCGATTGGCCTTCGTAGCCACACGGGGGCGAATAGGCCTTGATTTCCCGGGTGCTCCAAATACTCCCTGGCGTTGCTTGGCAGCCCTTGAAACCAAAACCCCTGGAATCCTTGCGCGGCAATCAAAGGACCGACGGTTTGCAGCACTTGCCTTAAACTGCTCTCTGCTTCTGTGAGTGCAGTCTTGTTCAATACTGTACTCATGCGATTACTCCTCAAGAACAAGAATCAAAGCCAAAATAACCCAGGCTATGAAGTGAACAAAGATAGTTGAAACAGATATATAGGCTAGGCTACAAAAATGTAACTCTATGTAAAGTCGTCGGTTATTTTGACGTTATTTTGACATCGATTGTTCTATGATGCCAAAACAAGCAGCAAGTTGGATATAGCGTACGCTTGACTTTAAAGCGACAGCTATGGCCTCAAAAGCGTTAAACATCTTCCCGTATCGGTTAAACGGCCGAGCAGCAGTCCGCATCAGTTCTCCACCACCAAGCTGGCTCATTATGTCAGAGTCCAAGGCATCTGACTCAGTGCCCGAAAACCCATTGAGCAAAGGCTATTCCCGGTTCTCTCAACATAGAGCCCCGGAGGTCAATCCTATCGGGGTTTGGTTTTCTTGGAACTTCATCAGGAATTGCGTTGAGGCCTCGACTCCGGGGTAAACAACCTGTTTGCGCAGCGCCTTTAATAGTTGCTCATTCTGGGGTGACAACTGCCTGTGGTTCACTTTCTTCTGCAGATCCAGCGCCTGGGCCACCTGCATCAGCTCAAAGCCATAGATACGTGCCACGCCATCCATTACCTTGCTGAGATTCTTACCGGCCTGGAAGCCGACGCAGAGCACACATGGGACTTGTTCGCACTTTCCCTTATTAATGTGAATGCCAAAAGCACCATTGATAATTAAAACGGCCATCACATTAAAATACTACTTTACCTATATAAGCTATTTGTCCAGCCGTTAATGATTACTGGTATAGATATAAAATTCTTTTTTAATTTTCTTAGTTAAGAAATTACAACACAGAAAATAACTTAAGAAGTGAGACTAGATATTTATTCAGACTGGACTGCAAATATGTAAATTACTGCCCTTGAATGCCATTTTTTGACATTACTTTGACGAAACAAAATTTAGGGAGGGGCAGTTTGCTTTCATTGCTATAACCACAAAATAAAGGGAGAGTCACTCCGGGTGACTTGCAGGGCTGAGTAAATTGGTTAAAGATAGAGCGCTTCAACAATAACAATATTCTGTATCCCGGAGCCTTTCATGCGCATGCTGTCCCTGCTCTGGCTCGCTGTCGCGACGTTCCCCGGCGCCGCACTTGCCGAACCAGCCACCCAAGCCAACACCTATATCAATGATGCCATTTTGCCGCCGCTCAAATCCTGGAGTGGTGCCAGCGAGGCCTTAATGCGTGCAGCCGACGACGGCTGGGCTACGCCTTTTGAGCAATCCGGCGGTATTGAAAGCCCAAGTTATCAGCAGACCTTTGCCTGGCTGGATAGGCTGATGACCCAAAGCAATAAGCTCAACAAGGTGAGCCTGGGCAAGAGCCCCCAGGGCCGTGATATCTGGATGATAGTGGCCAGCGCCGAAGGTGCCGCCACCCCGGCACAGCTGAGACGCAACCATAAGCCCAATATTCTGGTGCAAGCCGGGATCCACTCGGGTGAAATTGACGGCAAGGATGCCGGCATGATGTTATTGCGGGATATCATAGTCGGCGACAAGGCCGAGCTGTTGGAACAGGTCAACCTGCTGTTTGTACCTATTTTCAGTGTCGATGCGCACGAGCGCTCCAGCCAAAGCAACCGGGTTAATCAACGCGGCCCACTGAGCATGGGCTGGCGAACCACCAGCCAAAACATCAACCTCAATCGTGACTACGCCAAGGCCGACAGCATAGAGATGCAACACATGCTGACCGCCATCAACGACTGGCAGCCACAGCTGTATATCGATGTGCATGTCACCGACGGTATCGATTACCAATATGATGTGACCTTTGGTTACAACCTGTCTCAGGGGCTGAGCCCCGCCGGCTACAACTGGCTGCAACAGGAGTATCGCCCGGCGATAGAACAGGCGCTGACCCAGGCAGGTCATATCCCGGGACCTCTGGTCTTCGCCTTGGACAATACTGACTTGAGCAAGGGCATGTCACTGTGGAATGCTTCGGCCCGTTATTCCAACGGCTATGGCGATGCCAGACACCTACCGACCATATTGATTGAAAACCACAGCCTCAAGCCGTTTCGGCAACGGGTGCTGGGCACTTATGTAATGCTGGAGCAAACCCTCAAGACGGTGGGGGCCAAAGCGACCAAGCTGCGTGCGGCGATAGAGAAAGACAAGTACCGCTACCCACGGCTGGTGACCCTGACCTGGAAGTCACAAAAGCAGCAGCAGGGCTGGGATTTCAAAGGCATAGACTACCAATTGGAACAGAGCCCCATTTCGGGCAAACAAGTGGTGCGTTGGACCGGCGAGTCCAAGCTGTATCCCAACCTGCCGGTAATAGGTAATACAGAGGCGGATATCCGGGTCAGCCGCCCGGCCGCTTACTATATTCCGCCCCAGTGGCAAGAGGCGATTGCCAAGCTATCGCTGCACGGCATTCGCATGGCTCGCCTGGAACAACCTCAAACACTGAAGTTGCAACAATATCGCCTCAGCGACCCCCAGTTTGCCGCCAGTGACTATGAAGGCCGCCAGAGAGTCAGTGCCAAGGCCAAACTGGAAAAGGTTGAACTCACCTTGCCTGTCGGCACGGTCAAGATAAGCACTGAGCAGCCGCTCGGCGATCTGGCGATGATACTGCTGGAGCCGCAATCGCCCGACTCACTGCTGCAGTGGGGATTATTCAACACCATATTCACCCGCACCGAGTATATTGAGGACTATGCGGTTGAACCTCTGGCACAACAGATGCTGGCCAATTCCAAAGCGCTCCAGGCCGAATTTGACCAGGCGCTCAAAGACCCGGCATTTGCCGCCGATGCCAAGGCCAGGCTGCGTTGGTTTTACGAACGCAGCCCTTACTATGATAAGGCTTACCTGGCTTATCCCGTCTATCGCGCCAGATAGGCCCTGACAATAAGCAATCCCGGAGTCGAGCGATGAAACAGCAGGATCAGTTACAGGGAGGCTGCCTGTGCGGCGCCATACGTTATCGCCTCGAGGGGGAGCCGTTCGATGCCGACCACTGTTACTGCGGTCAATGTCGCAAGAGCACAGGGGCTGTGGTAGGCAGTTGGATGGACTTCAGGCTGGAGCAACTCACTTGGCAGGGGGAAGCCGTGCGGCAATACGCCTCCTCGGCCAAGATCCGCCGCGGCTTTTGCCCAAACTGCGGCACCAGCCTGAGTTATCGCAGTCTCGATCATCCCGAGTTTATCAGCTTGAGTATTGCTTCTTTGGATGACCCAGACAGAGTGGTGCCCAGATATCATATCTACTGCGCCGACAAACCCGCCTGGTTGGAGATTAGCGACGATTGCCCCCGTTATCCCGCTAATCGCAGTCAAGGCGACTAGCCGTCGGCAGAACCTTTATTGCACAATAAAAAAATCCGCTCTGTGGCGGATTTTTGTCATTGATTGCGCCTAAGATTACATATCACAAGGCTTCAGCGGTTTACGCAGCTGCGCCCGGACATTATCCATACCGGAATAGAACTCTTTCATCATCAGCAGGCCCATCATCTTGCCGTTGTCTGTAATGATCAGCTCATCCGGATTTTTAGGATCATTCTTGATAGCGCCAATCAACTTCATCGAGCTCATCTCTTTGAACAGGGCCGTGTCCAGATTAACGCCAAAAGTATCGCGGAAATACTTGCGCGACAGACGGCCAGAGAACATCCCTAGCAGGAAACGATACTGCATCACATCTTTCTTGCTGTACTGCTTTTGCTGCTCAACACCCATCTTGCCGCTGGCGATCCGCTCCTGATACTTGCGCAGCGAGAAAGTATTCACATGCAGGGTATCGTTGAGGAAACTGAATGAACCTGAGCCCACGCCCAAGTATTCGTCGTAGTCGATCACGTACTCGTCAAAGCCTTCATCGTTGGCCTTGCCAAAGGCCCAAGCCGACAACTGGTTGTACTGGCCATTAAGGGTATTGAGGATCATTCGGTACTGGTTGGCCATATCGGCCTGAGGTGCCGCCAGCTTCCCTTTGACGCTCTTGCGGGTCTGGTGGGTGATCATCAAGGGATAAGTGGTGATCTGGCGCGGATCCAGTCTGGAAGCCATATCCAAGTCATGTTGGATCACTTCGTCTGTCTGACCGCGGAAACCGAAGATCAGATCGACGTTGATAATCGGAAACAGCTCTTTGGCGGCCATGATCTTGTCGAATGTCTGCTGGCCGGTACCGAACTTTTCCAACCTGTCTGTCATCTTGAGGATGTCATCATTGAAGCTCTGCACCCCGATGGACATGCGGTCAACCAAGCCCTTGAGCTGCTTAAAGTCTGGGCTGTCCAGGTGTTGGGGATCCGATTCACAGGAGACTTCCTTGATGGAAGGGAACAGGGTCTTGGCATACTCGATAGTACGCGCCAGCTCATCTTCAAGCACTGTTGTAGTGCCGCCACCTATGTACATGGACTCGAAGTCGTAGCCCAACTGCTTGACCATATCCATCTCTTTACGCAGCGCCACAAAATAAGCGCGGGCCTTGTCTTCCTTGAACAGGAAACGATGGAAGGTACAGTAAGAGCAAAGCGTGTGGCAGAAAGGGATATGGGCATAGAGCATGTATTTCTTGCCCTCTACCGGTGCCGGCATCACATCCGCAGAAATAGTGTCCAGCCTCAGGTTCTTATCAACATAGTACTGCATCACCCGCTCCATAGCCCCCAGCATCCAGTTGGGTACTGTGATATTGGCTTGGTATGGGGTGACCAGTTGGCGATCGAGAGTTTGGATAATTGACGACATAAGGCTTCCTGTTAGTTTTGCTAATCCTTAGATACCACAATCAGTTAGATTATTTCCAAGGTACTGCCAGCTGTTTGTAGACTACCTCCTGTGGAGTAGTTAAAACGTGAACTGGCTAGAAGATAACAATACCTATCAGTATCGGAAGTGATGTTTTGTTAAGCAGATCATGTTTTAGCATTAACGGATGAAAAATCAACCTTTCGAGGGGTGTCTTTACATCAGGCAGCAAAAAGGGGTCCTTAGACCCCTTATATTCAGTTGAGCTTAAACTGTCTGACCACGCTGGAGAGCTGATCTTTGGCTGCTGCCAGTGCCGCAGTGCTGCCGAGTGTCGCCTTGCCGCTCTGATTTAGCTCCTCAACCATTTCGCGAATGACGCTGAGGTTGCGGGTAATCTCTTCAGAAACCGAACTTTGCTCTTCGGCGGCCGTAGCTATCTGAGTGCTGAGGCCATTGATATCGAACACATGCTCGGTCAGCCCCTGCAGACTTTCGGCCACCAGTGTTGTGGTATCGGCCGTTGCCTGACAGCTTTGGCGGGTACGATTCATGGCATTGACCGCCGAATCGGCGCCTTGACGCAGCTGCTCTAACATATTGTTGATCTCTGAAGTGCTGGCCTGGGTGCGTGCTGCCAATGCCCTGACTTCATCGGCCACTACGGCAAAGCCGCGCCCTTGTTCACCGGCACGGGCCGCTTCAATGGCCGCATTCAGTGCCAACAGGTTGGTTTGCTCGGCAATCTCGCCTATTACGTCCAGTACGCCGGCAATTCTGCGGGTGCTCTCATCCATCTCGGCTATGGTCTGGGAGGCACAGTCGACTTCGCTGACCAGCGCCATCACATTGTTGGAAGCCTGTTCGACCGCCTGACGGGATTCATTTCCTTGAGCTCTGGCCTTATCGGTCAACTGCGCTGCTGAAGCAGCATCGTTGGCAACCCCTTGGGCGGTAGCACTCATCTCTTCAACTGCGGTGACGACCTGGTCGGTTTCCAAGGCGTGGGCCTGCAATGCGGCCGAGTTGGACTCAGACTGCACATTGAGCTCACCGACCTGTTGCGCCATATGTTCAGAAGCTTGGGCAATGTCGCGGATCATGACTTGTAATCTGTCGCTGAGCTGGTCCAGATCGGCTGCGAGGGTGCAGAGTTCATTCTTGCCCTGGATCCCTATCTTGTGGGTCAGATCCCCTACAGCCAGCTTGGCGACAGATTGCTGGATCCGGCTGACAATAGCCACCAGATGGCGGCTCATTAAGAGTGCCATCAGCAGGGAGGTCACTATGGCAAACAGGATAAGTCCGAGCAAAATGGCTTCGGTATTATCTACCTCGGAAACCGTCATTTCGCCTAATTCCTGGTTACGCTTGGTTATCTGCGCCACCAGTTGATTGATCTCGGCACTTACCTCAGGGCCCAGATCTCGCCTTACCGGCGTCAGGACCGGCTCTGTGCCGGTTCGCTCAGCCAATGCTAATTCATCGAAATAGAGGCGGGCGTATTTGTCGATCCCGGGTTTGAGAACGGCGATTCGCGCGCCGGCATCGCTCATAAAGGCAGTGTCGAATTGGCTCAGGCGGGCTATCAGGTTATGCACCTTATCCTGATGCATGCGTACTCCTTGAGTGTTGTGCACTAAGGAAGCCAATCGCAGTTGATAGAACTCCTCGCGGATCCCGGCGAAAGTTTCGGTCAGGCTGTTGTTGTTCACCAGACGTTCGCTGGCGTCATTGAGTTGGAAAAATGCACGATAAGCAAAGATGCCGATCACTATCAGTAGCACACTGGACAGCAAAGACGGCAGCATGGATAGCATGCTGGTTCGAGTATTATTGATCATGATGGTATCTGATTGAGTGAAGGGAAATTGTGTAAGTTTGTTACGTTTGTAGAAGTATTTTACATGCGGGTGATTAAATAAGCAATTTACCACAAACAGCCTTGCCGCCATCAAGTGGTTATCTTTAAAGTATTTTGTTCTATTTTTGGATGTATGTTTTGCGTTAAAGAGGGATGTTGGTTAATCATATTTTTGTATTGCTGTGTAATTATGTTACATTTTTCCGTGTGCCGATGGGAAAATAAGCGCTGGATTAAAATAAATTAATCTTAAAAAACAGTTGATTAAGAATTTAAGCCAACAAAGTAGCTTTATGTTTCTCTTTAGTTGGAATAAGTGCGGAATATAAAAAAATCACCTTGATATTTTTCATTATTGATAAAAAAGCCGTGTCGATTGACACGGCTTTTCAGTAGACAGAGTGCTGACCTTAGTCTCTGTATTTCAGAGTACCGTTGGCCTTGATCTCGTCATACCACAGGTTGTGGTGTTGAGTGGCCCAGTTTTCATCACAGTAACCGGAAATCATACACTCCATACCACCTTCAGACATAACAGTCGCCATGAAGATATGCACTATGGAGAAGGCACAGATGATGATGGCACTGATTGAGTGCAATACCAGAGCAATCAGGCTCAGGGTACGGCTGGGTTCAAACAGGTTGGGGAACAACAGCAGCATGCCTGAAGCAGAGATGATCAGCCCAAAGAAAGCAAAGGCCCAGAACCACATCTTCTCACCGGCATTGGCAAAGCCGGCATCAGGGTGTTTGCCCTTGAAAGGCCCGAAGTTGATGTAACCGCCCACTACCATGAACCACTTGACGTCATACATCTTGGGCAACTGGTTCTTGGCCCACAACAGCGTCATCAGTGCCCAGCCGAACATGAAGGGAATCGCCATCACGTCGTGCACTTGCTTGGCGCCATTGACCATTGATGCCCAGAAGCCTTCACCCAGATACGGCTGGAAGAAGAAACGCCCTGCCAGCAGCACCAAGCCGGTGAGGATCAGCAGTAAGCAGGGAATTGCCCCCAGCCAATGAATGCTCACATCAAACTTGGACCAGCGATGCACCATCTTGCCGGAGAAACCATGGTGCAGTTTGGAAATACCATTAACCATGATAAATAGGGCAAAGATGATGATCATACCGAACAATGCCAGCATCAACCCCGGTGCCAGCCAGTCGCTGCGAAGTTCCAGTACCCGCAGATCATAGGTGTTGATCGGCTGGTTGTGGAACTGACTGTCGGATGTTGTATAACCCGTTGCTCCATCTTTGAGCTGAGCCCAGATCTGGGCATCGCTCGCTTGTGGTTCCACAGGTGCATCGGCACCATTGGCGAAGCATACGGCGCTGAACATGAGCGCAATAGCCAAGCCTATGTGTTTGAACCATTTGTTCATATTAACCTCTCTCACCGGCCCAGCTAAGCCGGGCCGGATATTCGTGCCGTCTGTTACTTCCAGGCGCCGTTTTCGGCACCGCGATAAGCCACACGCTCACGGTAGATGCCGGAAACCACTTCCGCATCACCGGCCAGCAGGGCCTTGGTTGCACAGAGTTCGGCGCACATAGGCAACTTGCCTTCCGCAATACGGTTGGCACCGTATTTCTGACGCTCAGCGTCCGAATGGTTTTCTTCAGGACCACCGGCACAGAAGGTACACTTGTCCATCTTGCCGCGGGAGCCGAAAGCACCTGATTTCGGGAACTGAGGTGCGCCGAATGGACAGGCATAGAGACAGTAACCACAACCGATACAGGTATCTTTGTTGTGCAGCACTATGCCGTCTTCGGTGCGGTAGAAGCAGTTGGCAGGACATACGGCCATACAAGGCGCGTCGCTGCAATGCATACAAGCCACAGAGATAGAGGCCTCGCCGGGCTGACCATCCTTGATGGTCACCACGCGGCGACGTTGGATACCCCACTCGAGAGCGGAGTCGTTTTCGTTTTTACAAGCGGTGACACAGCCATTACATTCAATGCAGCGCTTGGTATCACACAGAAATTTCATTGTAGCCATAGTGGCAATTCTCCTCGCTTAAGCTGCACTTATGCTTTGACGATCTGACAAAGCGACGCCTTGGTTTCCTGCATCTGAGTCACTGGGTCATAACCATAGGTCAGCGCAGTGTTACAGGATTCGCCCAATACGTAAGGCACTGTGCCTTCCGGATAGTTGGGCTCCAGGCTCTCGCCGTGCATGATCCCGGCAAAGTGGTAAGGCATCCAGGTCACACCAGGTTTAACCCTTGGGGTCACCATGGCCTGAACCAGTATCCGGCCGCCTTCGGCGCCTTCCAGCCATACCTTCTCACCGTCACGGATACCGCGGTCGGCAGCGTCACCAGGGTTGATCTCAACGAACATCTCCTGCTGTAGCTCTGCCAGCCATGGGTTGGCACGTGATTCTTCACCACCACCCTCGTATTCCACCAGACGACCGGAAGTCAGTACCAGTGGGTACTTGCCACTGACATCTTTCTCCTGGATAGACTTGTACAGAGTCGGTAGACGATGTACTTGCATGTCGTCATAAGTTGGATACTTGGCTACCAGATCGCGACGGGCTGTGTACAGCGGCTCGCGGTGTACTGGCACCTGATCAGGGAAGGTCCACACAATACAACGGGCCTTGGCGTTACCGTATGGGATACAACCGTGCTTGATGGCAACCCGGACAATACCGCCGGAAAGGTCGGTCTTCCAGTTCTTGCCTTCGGCTTCGGCTTTCTCTTCGGCAGTCAGCTCGTCCCACCAGCCCAATTGCTTGAGCAGCTTGTCGGAGAATTCAGGATAGCCGTCCTGGATTTCAGCACCTTTGGAGAAGGAGCCTTCGGCCAGCAGGTTCTTGCCTTGATATTCCACACCGTAACGGGCACGGAAGTTACCGCCGCCGTCTTTGACGTGCTTGCTTGTGTTATAGAGGATCTGGGTACCTGGGTGCTTCATCTCAGGTGTACCCCAACATGGCCAAGGCAGACCATAAGTTTCGCCCTTGCATGGGCCACCTTCGGCTTCCAGAGTCTTGTTGGAGAAAGTGCCCCAGTTCATGGTGTGAGCCTTAATACGCTCAGGGCTCTGGCCGGACATACCGATAGTCCACATACCGCGGTTGATTTCGCGGGTGATGTCTTCGATCAGAGGCAAACCATTTTCTTTCTTGATACGCTTGGTGTACTGCTCGGCGAAGCCCAGTTTCTGTGCCAGACGATACATGATTTCAATATCTGTCTTGGACTCAAACAACGGCTCGATAACCTGTTCACGCCATTGGATAGAACGGCCTGAGTTGGAGATGGAACCACGGGTCTCAAACTGAGTCGCGGCAGGCAGCAGGTAGACGCCATCCTTACGACGGTGCATAACACCGGCCATAGTTGGGAATGGGTCAACAACAACGACTGTATCCATCTTGTCCAGTGCATCACGCACGTCGCGCTGACGGGTTTCAGTGTTGACTGACTGACCCCAGAAGAAGGCCAGGCGTACGTTGTCTTTCTGTGCCAGCTTTTGCTTGTCTTCCAGCACACCGTCGTGCCAACGGGAGCAAGGAATACCCGGAGTCGTCATAGGTTCGCGGCCCAGGTAAGTCCCCTGGTCGAAGCGGCTCTTCATCCACTCCATATCCAGATCCCATACGTGGGTCCAGTGTTGCCATGCCGCAGTGGTCAGGCCGTAGTAACCAGGCAGGTTATCGAACAGCAGACCCAGGTCGGTAGCGCCCTGTACGTTATCGTGACCACGGAAGATGTTGGTACCACCACCGGAAACACCCATGTTACCCAGAGCCAGCTGCAGGATACAGTAAGCACGGGTGTTGGCATTACCTACGTGGTGCTGGGTACCACCCATACACCAAACCACAGTGCCTGGACGGTTATCGGCCATCATCTTGGCGGCTTGGTACAGGTACTCTTCGCTACAGCCAGTGATGTTGGCCACTTCTTTAGGTGGGAACTTCTTGGCTTCTGCACGGATGGTTTCCATCTCGAACACACGTTCTTTGATGAAGGTCTTGTCTTCCCAGCCGTTTTCGAAGATATGCCACAACATACCGTAGATAAATGGAATGTCGGTACCCGGACGGATAGAGCAATGCAGGTCGGCATGAGCTGCGGTGCGGGAGAAGCGTGGATCAACCACGATCAACTTGGCATTGTTCTTCTCTTTGGCGATCAGAATGTGCTGCATGGAAACAGGGTGTGCTTCAGCAGGGTTGGCACCAATGAAGAAGATGGCGCGGGCATTCTGAATGTCGTTGAAAGAGTTGGTTTGCGCACCATAGCCCCAGGTGTTGGCCACACCGGCTACAGTGGTAGAGTGACAAATACGGGCTGAGTGGTCGACGTTGTTGGTACCCCACATGGCAGCCAGCTTACGATACATGTAGCAGCCTTCGTTGGAGAACTTGGCACTACCCATAAAGTAAACAGAATCAGGGCCTGATTCCTGGCGGATCTTCAGCATCTTGTCACCAACTTCGTTGATGGCCTGATCCCAGCTGATACGCTTCCACTTACCGCCTTCAAGCTTCATTGGGTACTTGAGACGTTTCTCACCATGACCGTGCTCGCGCAGTGCAGCACCTTTGGCACAGTGACCACCGGCGTTGAATGGGTGATCGAAGGCAGGCTCCTGACCAGTCCAAACACCGTTTTGTACTTCGGCATACAGACCGCAACCTACGGCACAGGCACTACAAATGGTGCGTTTTACTTCTATAGGCGCATCATGAGGTACATCTTTGGCTTCGGCGCGACGTATCATGCCGGTACCCAGCATAGAGGCGGCAGCGATACCACCGGCAGTAATACCGGCATTTTTCATAAACTGACGACGGCTGATCCCCAGTTTGGGTTTGTCGGCCTTAGGGGCGACATTGGATGTGCGAGTTAACTTCATCGCTTGAGATCTCCTGGATTAGCTACGCAGGCTGTTGTAATAGCTGCGGATATGCGCTGTTTCGTGATAGCCCTTTGTCGCGGACTTCGCTTCAACAGGCTCACTGGCCTGAGCGGCATTCACCCCTGTTGCAGCAATCGCGGCACCCGCGGCACTGCCTATGGTGATAGCCTTCAGCAGGGATCTGCGGTTCAGATCTGGCTTCTGGTCTTTCATTTTCGCTCCTGATAATTTTCCCCCGCGCTGCGGGTGACTCGACACTTTTTTGTGCACTCCAGCCTATTAACAACTCAAGCTGCGCTTATGTACAAAAAAGGTAAAAAATCCGTTATATATGAATGGAGTCCTTCTTTAAGCATGGGCAATATAAGGCTTTGCAAGAGTATGGGTTTTGATCTGGGACAGTTTGAATGTAAGCCCCATGGGAGCGGCTGTTTAAAGCGTTAACTGCTTCAAACTTTCAATAAAAGGAAAATAGCGAAAGTATCAGGAGAGTGTGGATTCTGAAGTAAATGATGTTAAAAAACGGATCATAAAAAAACACCCCGGCAGGCCGGGGTGTTTGCAGTCTTAAATCAGCTCAGGGGACTCAATTTTCGCGATATTTGAGCGTACCGTTGGCCTTGATTTCGTCGTACCAGACATTGTGGTGCTGCATCGCCCAGTTTTCATCACAATAACCTGACTTCATGCACTCCATACCGCCCTCAGACAGTACGGTCGCCATCCAGATATGCACTATGGTGAAGGCGATGATCAGAATTGCACTGATACCATGCACCAACAGCGCCGCCATTGAGGCTTCGCGGGGCAAATCCAGGTTAGGCAACACCATCATGATGCCGGAAATACTGATAAACAGGCCGAAAATGGCCAGGGTCCAGAACCACATCTTCTCACCGGCGTTGGCAAAACCCGAATCCGGGTGCTTACCCTTGAAGGGGCCGAAGTTGATGTAGCCTCCCACCAGCATGAACCACTTGAGGTCATAGCTCTTGAACAGCTGATCCGGCATCCATTTCACCACCAATACCGCCCAAGAGACGATAAACAGTGGCCCGACCCAATCGTGGATCGTCTTGGAGCCATAGATCAGTGCCGCCCAAATATCGCCACTGACATAGGGTTGCAGTACATGCTTGCCCAACATGATGTTGAGCCCGGTGAAGATCAGGATAAGACAACTGATCGCCACTACCCAGTGGATGATCAGGTCAGCCTTACTCCAGCGGAACACCAACTTACCGGAAAAGCCGTGATGCAGCTTAGATGGGCCATTCACCAGGTAAAAGAGCACGAACGCCCCAAACACGCCGACTACGGCTATCGCCATAACGGGTGTCAGGTACTGATTGCGCAGTTCCTTGCCCTGATTGCCGGCCACGTTGATCAGTACGCCGGTTTCAACACCTTTGGCTGTGGTATAGCCGGATTCACCGGATTTTACCGCGCGCCAAAGATCGGCCTCACTGGTTTGCGCCTGTTGCTGGCTCGACTGTTCATCGGCGGCCATGGCTGTGGAAGCAAACCCCAGCCCGGCAACCAATACCAGCAGAGCGAACAGACTGCGCAGTGATTTGATTAACATAGTCACTCCTCGTCAGGGTGGGCCTTAGCCCACCCTCGCTCTGTCTCAGTTGATCTCACCGGTCTTGGGATTGTAGCCCCAAATTACATCAGGGTTACCCCGGGCGGCCATCCGCTCACGATAGATATTGGATACCACTTCCGCGTCACCGGCCAGCAGCGCCTTGGTGGAGCAAAGCTCGGCACACATAGGCAGCTTACCTTCGGCGATACGGTTGGCACCGTACTTCTTGCGCTCGGCTTCAGAGAAGTTTTCCTCTGGGCCACCGGCACAGAATGTACATTTATCCATCTTGCCGCGACTGCCGAAGGCGGTCTTTTTCGGGAACTGAGGCGCCCCGAAAGGACAGGCATAGAAGCAGTAGCCACAACCGATACAGGTATCTTTGTTGTGCAGCACTATGCCATCGTCAGTGCGGTAGAAGCAGTCTGCAGGACAAACGGCCATACAAGGCGCGTCGGTACAATGCATACAGGCAACTGAAATGGACGCTTCACCGGGCTGACCATCATTGATGGTCACCACGCGGCGACGCTGGATACCCCACTCGAGCGCGGAGTCGTTTTCGTTTTTACAGGCTGTGACGCAACCGTTACACTCGATGCAGCGCTTGGTGTCACATAAGAATTTCATGACTGCCATAATGGCTTATCTCCTCATCAAGTACGGTTAGGCTTTGGTGATCTGACACAGGCTGGATTTGGTTTCCTGCATCTGTGTCACCACATCATAGCCGTAAGTCAGAACCGTGTTAGCCGATTCACCTTGAACGTAAGGTACTGTACCTTCCGGATAGTTCTTCACCAGGCTCTCGCCTTCGAAGATACCGGCGAAGTGGTACGGCATGAAGCATTCACCGTTGATCACCCTTGGTGTTACCATGGCCTTAACCTTGATCTTGGCGCCTTCAGGGCTGTGTACCCAAACATCGTCGCCATCGCGTAGACCGCGGTCGGCAGCATCTCCTGGGCTGATTTCGATAAACATCTCTTGCTGCAACTCGGCCAACCAAGGGTTGGAACGGGTTTCTTCACCACCGCCTTCATATTCCACCAGACGACCAGAGGTCAGTGCCAGCGGGAAGTCTTTGGAGAAGTCCTTGTCCTGAATTGACTTGTACAGGGTCGGCAGACGCGCCACCATACGGTCTTCGTAGGTGGGGTACTTGGCGACCAGGTCACGACGAGGCGTGTATAGAGGTTCACGGTGCAACGGAATGTCGTCCGGGAAGTTCCATACGATACAACGGGCCTTGGCGTTACCATAAGGGATACAGCCGTGAGCTATGGCCACACGCTGAATGCCACCGGAAATATCGGTTTTCCAGTTTTTGCCTTCGGCGTGTTTCTTCTCTTCTTCGGTCAGGTCATCCCACCAACCCAGCTGCTTGAGCATCTTGTCGGTGAACTCAGGGTAACCGTCCTGAATCTCACTGCCTTTGGAGAAGGAACCTTCGGCAAGTATGTTGTTGCCATTGTGCTCAACACCGTAACGGGCACGGAAGTTACCACCGCCGTAGCGGACTTCACGGTCAGTACGATAGAGGATTTGAGTACCTGGATGCTTCATCTCAGGTGTGCCCCAACATGGCCATGGCAGACCATAAGTTTCACCCTTGGCTGGGCCGCCGGGTGCTTCGAGGGTATCGAAGTCGAAGGTACCCCAGTTTTCCTGGTGCATCTTCAGACGCTCAGGGCTCTGACCTGTGTAACCTATGGTCCACATACCGCGGTTGAACTCGCGGGTGACATCTTCAACCAGCGGCTCTTCACCGTTGACCTTGATGTGCTTACAGAACTCTTTCTCAACGCCCCACTTCTTGGCCAGCTTGTACATGATCACATGGTCAGGCAGCGATTCGAACAGAGGGTCGATGACCTGAGAACGCCACTGCAGTGAACGGTTGGAAGCTGACACAGAACCATAGGTTTCAAACTGAGTCGCGGCAGGCAGCAGGTAAACGCCATCTTTACGCTGGTGCATAACACCGGCCATGGTTGGGAATGGGTCAACGACGACCACAGTGTCCATCTTGTTCAGTGCTTCACGCACCTCGCGGCCACGGGTTTCGGTGTTGACAGACTGACCCCAGAAGAAGGCCAGACGGATATTGTCTTTCTGGGCAATCTTGTTCTTGTCTTCCAGCACACCGTCGTGCCAGCGGGAACAAGGAATACCGGCTGAAGTCTGTGGCTTCTGGCCCAGATACTCACCTTGGTCGAAACGGCTGTTGACCCAGGCAGGATCCAGATCCCACACATTGCACCAGTGCGCCCAGGCGCCGGTAGTCAGACCATAGTAACCAGGCAGGTTATCGAACAGCAGACCAAAGTCAGTAGCACCCTGTACGTTGTCGTGACCACGGAAGATGTTGGTGCCGCCACCGGAAACACCCATGTTACCCAGGGCCAACTGCAGGATACAGTAAGCACGGGTATTGGCGTTCCCCACGTGGTGCTGAGTACCACCCATACACCAAACGATAGTGCCGGGCTTGTGTTCGGCCATCATCTTGGCGACGCGGCGCATCTGGGCTTCACCGACACCGGCAACATGCTCAACCTCGGCAGGGTTGTACTTCTTCACCTCTTCGCGGATACGTTCCATGCCGTAAACACGCTGATCGATAAAGCTCTGATCTTCCCAGCCGTTTTCGAAGATATGCCACAGCAGACCGTAGATGAAAGGAATGTCGGTACCGGGACGGATATGCACGTACTCGTCAGACTTGGCTGCAGTACGGGTGAAACGTGGATCAACCACTATGACTTTGGCACCGCGCTCTTTACCTACCAGAATGTGTTGCATCGCCACTGGGTGAGCTTCACTGGGGTTGGAGCCGATAAACAGCATGCACTTGGCATTGTGCATATCGTTGAAGGAGTTGGTTTGCGCACCATAGCCCCAGGTGTTGGCCACACCGGCTACAGTGGTAGAGTGACAAATACGCGCCGAGTGGTCGACGTTGTTGGTGCCCCACATGGCTGCGAGTTTGCGATACAGGTAAGACTGTTCGTTGGAGAACTTGGCACTACCCATGAAGTATACAGAGTCAGGGCCGGATTCTTCGCGGATCTTCAGCATCTTGTCGCCGACTTCGTTGATAGCCTGCTCCCAGCTGAGACGCTTCCACTTGCCGCCTTCAAGTTTCATTGGATACTTGAGACGTTTCTCACCATGGCCGTGCTCACGCAGTGACGCGCCCTTGGCACAGTGACCACCGCGGTTGAATGGATGGTCCACGGCAGGCTCCTGCCCGGTCCAAACACCGTTTTGAACTTCGGCGTAAATGCCGCAACCCACTGAGCAGTGAGAGCAGATAGTACGCTTCACTTCGGTAGGGGCATCATGAGGAACATCTTTGGCTTCGGCTTTACGCATCATTCCTGCGCCCAGCATAGATGCTGCGGCAATCCCACCGGTAGCCAAACCGGCAGACTTAAGGAACTGACGACGATTCAGACCCAGAGCGGGCTTTGCAGCCACCGCGGCCTGGTCTGTTTTGCGGGTTAATCGCATCACATACTCTCCTTATCGTTATTTGTTACGCAGTGAGGCGTAATAATTGCGCACATGGTCAGTCTCACGGTAGCCCTCACCCTTTGGCACTTCTGGTGCTTCAGGCTTAGCCGCCAAGGCTTGACCACTGACAGTCGCAACCGCGCCTGCCGCACTGCCGATCGCCAATGCCTTGAGCAGTTGACGACGACCCATGTCGGAAGCTTGCTTCTTCATAGTGTCTCCTCGTGTTGAAGGTAGACGGGGGAAACTCCCCCGCATGCTTTAGCCCGTGTTGCCACGGGCAAATTCTTAGGCCAGCTCACTGGCCTTGGGCTGGATCTGTACCGCCGGGGTTTCCACCACAGGCGTGCTCAGCACCAGCTGTTCAAACTCATTGATTTCGGTTTCAAAGAAGGCCCGGCCGAGTTGTGCCACCACGGCGTAAAACGCGGCGGAGGGACAACGGGACAAGGTATCGAAGAAACGTATGATCCAGCTGCCGATATGGCGGCGGTAGAAGGCCAGTTGCTGGTGGGCCGGAGCTTCCAGCAGCAGTATGCCCATTACCTCGCACAGAGCGGCGACATGATCTTCCGGTTCCTTGACATTTTCTTCGCGTTCGAAGCCCAGTTGCATCAGGTCCTGACGCAGCAGAGCCAAGGGCTTGTCCATCAGCGAACCTGTCATAAACCAGCTACCGTAGGGCAGGATTTCCCCTGAGCCTACGCCGAGGAAGATGTTGAAATACTCATCTTCCAGCTGGTTACTGTCGAATTGTACGGCCGCCAACTTGAGCGCCAACCAGGCCTTGGTCATCTCACTGTCGTCATTGGCGTCGACTTCGAGGTCGCCAAGAAAACTCAGCAATTCCGGGCTGGGGTGGCGCCTTAACAGCGCCGCCAGCAGCTGATAGATATCTGCTCTAAGCTGATCGTTTTCTGATACTTCTCTTACTGTTTCGGTCATAGCGGATCTCTTATCTCAGTTGCTTTTCCGGATCCTGGAGTATGTCTTCAAACATATCCTTCACCCGGCAATCACCACACATCTTTAAGCGCTCTATGTTGGCGCTGAAAGCGCTGTGGCTTCCGACCATATCCAGCATCCGGTGCACCATAGACTGGGTCGCGAACGGCGCTCCACAACGAATACATTCGAACGGAGCTTCTTCTTTCAGGATCCGGCGCTGCTGCCGTGCAGCCTTATCCAGATTGACCTGAGGAGTCAGGCTGATCACCTTCTCCGGGCAGGCAGCCTCACATAGGCCACACTGCACACAATCCTGCTCGACAAAATACAGTGCCGGAGTGTCGCCACCGTCGGTCAGCGCCTGGGTAGGGCAGGTCGCGACACAGGACATACACAAGGTGCACTTGTCGGCATTGATATTCACCAGGCCATAGGGGATATTGCCCATGGTCAGTTGAGTATCAACATTGGCTGCTTGCTCATTGAGATGGTCGATAGCAGCGTACAGCTGGGTGCGCTTGTTACCCTCAGAGAGCACAGCAGGTACTATCACGGGCCAGTCCAGACTTACATCCAGTATAGGCCAGAGATTGGCAAGCTCGGCTTCGTCGATAACCCGAATCCTTTGAGGCTGTCCCATCTCATCCAAAATGGCATTGGCCAATCCCAGTTCGCCCTTGAGCATCTGGGTCAGGGTAGGGGCCGTAGCGCTGGTGTTGAGGATCAACACCTGGCGCGCTCCCCAAGCCAGAGAAGCCATCCAGTGATCCATGCTGGCCACAGTGACTTCTTCCAGTGCCACAGGTAGAACCTCGCCCGGCAACTCGTCATTGATCAAGGCGCCGCCCTGTCCCATGTCGTGGAACAGCACTACAGGCGCGGTTTGTGCCTGTTCGCGGAAGCGGGAAATCAACTTATTCAGGTATGAATGCAGCGCCTGAGGGGTTGGCTGGTCGTAGGCAATGGCCCCGGTTGGACAGGCATTGGTACAGCTGCCGGCGCCGTGGCACAGATAGGGGTCTATCTCAATCTGCTTGGCCACGCTCTTGATAGCATCGGCCGGACAGAAGTTGAGGCAGCGGTTACAACCATTATTGCCGTTGCGATTGTGGGCACAGAGATCGGCGTTGACCTTGACATAGCGAGGCTTGTCAAACTGGCCGATCATCTGGGGCAATTCCTGCAAGGCTTCGGCTAATTTCTGCGGATCCTGACCCACATAGAAATAGCCGGGTGGCAGCATTTCCAACTGAATTTGCGGCTCGCGGCTCAGGTCGAGGATCAGGTCAAAATGCGGCTTGCGCAGCGCAACCACACTGAGCTCGGCGGCGCCATTGTCATGTTCGACACTCACCTGGAATTGACCGAGGAAGCCTTTGATGCCAATCAGCTTGTTGTAGTAGCTCTCGACATCTTCGGCGGCAGCCATTACGGCTTCGAGATGGGCCTCTTCTTGGCTGGTGATCGGCTCGTTGGCCAAGATCACTCTGCCGGCCATGGCAGACAGTTTATCTGCCGCCAGCCGGGCCAGATCCTCAGGGCCTATCACAAGGACATTCCCTTCTGTGGTGTAACTTACGGTCGGCGGGATCAGGTTTTGCAGAATCTGAGTCTGCTGGCTGACCTCACGACGCACCTGCCGCAGCGCTTGCTGGGCGGGGTTATTGCTCACACTATTGTTCACTTTGCGTTCCTGAACAGTTTATGGCGATGGCCGTATTCTTTATCTTGCTGCTTTTATTATTGATTTACAGCTTGCTATAGCCTGAATACAGCAATTCACATACCAAATTTATGGGCATTAAAGGCTGTTAAACTGACGTCAAACAACCGGCTTATGAGTTTCGGCTTCCGCATCTGTGGCATTTTGGGCCTCTGCAGTCACATCTCCGTCCAAATTGTCCGTTGGTGACTGTGGCGCAGATTGTTCGGCTAACTGCGGGGTTTCGGCCTCTGCCTCGGTTGCTGAAGTCTCTGCTTCGGCCAGGGCTTCTTCAGCCTCTTCCGGTTCCTCTTTTTCCAGCACGTGACGGAACACCTTCTTGGCCAATTCGGCCGAGGCTTCAGCGCTTAGCTTGGGCTGGTTGCTGTAATCGAGGGCGTACTCGAGCAAGCCGTCGATTTCGTTGAAGTGAGGTTGCTTCCACAGGGTGCGCAACGCGGCGGTCTTCACTGCCGGGTCGACATTCTTGGCCATAAAACTGGCGAAGCTGCCACCAACCTCGATACCACTGGGGTCGGGTAAGTCTTCGGCGGTCAGCAGTTTCTCTTCCTGGGTCTCGGTTTCTGGAAGGGGGTCGAGCGCGGTCTGAGTTTCCGGCTCTGCCTCTGCAACGGCTTCCGCTTGAGGAGGAATTTCTTGCAGCGGTTCATCGACAGGGGTTTCACCTTCCTGTACTTGCTGCTTGCGTAGCGCCCAGCGGCTCAGGAATCCACTCTTTTCGGCCATCAGTGCCTCCGAATGTTGTCTTCGGCCAATTCCTTGCGGCGGTTAACATGTTTGCGTCTGTGGGCGGTGATTTCCACTTCACCGTGACGGGTTATGAAGGCTTCAATCCAGCAGGCGATTGCCTCCGGCATCGGCATGTTCAGCACTGGGGTATCTCCTTCGAGACAGCCGGCTGCGACATTTTGGTCGGCGGAGATGGCGGCCGGGATCCAGTTGCCCTCTACATCTTCGTCACAGACAATGTAAAGCATGGGATTGTCCATATCCAGGTTAAGGCGGTAACTGGCACGCTCATCACGAAACAACTCCAGTAGGACCAGCTTGGCTCCGGGCGGCGCCTCATGGGTAGCGGGCACGATTTGGTCCAGCTCCCAGCTGATGGATGTCCAACGACCGACCTGTTTCTCCACTTTTTTCAGTGAAACGTACATGGGCCATACGCTTTCGGAATGTTGCATACTGACTCTCCCTCCCGATGGGATTATTTTCGGGCATAAGTAAGATCTCTAAGTCTTTGCAATTTTAGTGCCAGTTGCCATTTGAGAAATAAGTTTGAACTTGATCATCTATTTAAGGCTAAAAATAGGACATTTTGTCCAATATGCAATCTGGTTTGGGACATTCATGACCTGAGTGCCGCCGGCGCTTGCTGCGGATCACGCATTTTGCAGCCTGAATCCTGTGACGGTATAAATATTGCTATGCTGTGGCCCATGCTCTCTGTGAAGGTTCGATAATGACAAGTGCCAAACCCCAATTGATCAAGACCAATACCCAGGTACCTTTGACCATTGCCGTAACTGCGGTCGATGAGAATGGTCAGTTGCAGGAAAAGTTTGTTGCCTGTGAAAGGCCGCTGACGGTTTACCTCAACTGGCGACCAATAGTCACCCTGATGACCCTGGGCGCAAGAGCCGAGGCCCTGGCACTGGGTTACCTAAAGAATCAAGGCTTTATCAATGATGTATCGCAACTGGAATCTGTGATTGTTGACTGGGATGTGGCTTCCGCGGCCGTGATCACCCGGGAGCAGACTGAGGATCTGGATGCCAAACTGGCCGACAAGACAGTCACCACAGGCTGTGGCCAGGGCACTGTCTTCGGCGGCTTTATGGAAGGATTGGACGATATAGTCCTGCCGCAACCAAAACTGAAACAGAGCATGCTTTACTCACTGTTGAAAAACATCAGTGAATACAATCAGACATACAAGAATGCCGGTGCTGTTCACGGCTGTGGTCTGTGTGAAGCGGATAAGATAAAGTCCTTTGTCGAAGATGTCGGTCGCCATAACGCAGTCGATACTCTGGCCGGTGAGATGTGGCTGGAGCAAGACAGGGGCGACAACAAGATTTTCTACACTACGGGGCGACTTACTTCCGAAATGGTTATCAAGGTCGCCAAGATGGGGATCCCTGTGCTTTTGTCCCGCAGTGGTGTTACCCAGATGGGTCTGGAATTGGCGCAGAAGCTGGGGATCACTATGGTCGCCCGCGCTAAAGGGCGCCATTTCCTGGTGTACAATGGCGCCGATAATATTGAGTTTGATGCCAGCAATCCACGCTGATACCCAAGATACCAAGGAGAAGTGATGACGGAGCCCAGTGAACTTGTCTATATGAGCGCCAAGCAGGTGGCCGAGTATCTGGACCTCAATGAAAAAAAGGTCTATGCCATGGCTAACGAACGTATGCTGCCGGCGACCAAAATCACAGGTAAGTGGCTGTTTCCAAAGATACTAATCGACCGTTGGATCATGGATTCCTGCCACAGTGGTATGTTGACCGATCGTTTGCTGATCACCGGCAGTGATGACCCCTTGTTATCGATGCAGGTGGCCAGGCTGATGGCTCAGGTTGGCAGTCGAGAACTTATTAGCTACAGCGCTACAGGTTCCCGCCTGGGGCTGGAGCTCTTGTCCAAGGGCTACGCCGATGTCTGTACCTTGCATTGGGGCAGTTTGGAGGAGCGTAATATCCGCCATACGGCGCTGCTGAAGGGGTATCCCAACCACCAGCAATGGATCATGGTTCACGGCTATAACCGCCAGCAGGGGTTGATAGTGCGGCCGGATATGCACCACAGGTGTCAGGAAGAGAGCAAGGTGTTGCAACTCTCCTGGCGCTGGGTCACCCGCCAGGGCGGTGCCGGCAGCCAGCAACATCTGGAACATTGGCTGTTGAAACAGGGTGCCAAGCTTGAGCAGCTCAACTCAGTACTCACCGCCTTCAGTGAGCGGGAGTTAGCCGGTTATATCGCCCGGGGGGATGCCGATATAGGCTTCGGTTGTCAGGCTGTCGCCATGGAGAGTGGCCTGAGCTTTGTGCCCTTGGTGACTGAGTCTTTCGACTTTGTTATGCCGCAAGGGATCTACTTCCGCCGCCAGTTGCAGCAGCTGTTCAAGATGCTCGGCGGTAGCCACACCCGGCAGATGGCTGCTCTACTCGGTGGTTACGATCTCACCGATTGCGGCCGGTTACTGTGGAGTCCGGAGTAGCTCGATTTCTCAATCCAATTTGAGGCCTGCCGTTGGTGGGCCTCAAGCCTTGAACTTCCACCACTGACATCTGGCGGCAGCATCGAAGAAACTCCAGGCCAACACCCGGGTTTGTTTATTGCCCTGTTGCATCTCCAATATCTTGACCTCTTTGGCGCCAAGTTGCTTTAACGCCTGCTGGCAGGGGTTGAGGTTGTCACCCTTGGACACCAAAGAAGAATACCACAGCACTTGTCCACCATATTCACGGCTTTCGTGAATCATACGCAGCAAGAAGCCCAACTCGCCACCATCGCACCAAAGCTCGGCCTGACAGCCGCCGAAGTTGAGTTTGGGCTCCTGACTCTGATGTTGCTCGCCGCGACTTGCCGCCAGATTGCGCTGTTTGCGTTCGCTGCCACTGCGGGCATCGGCGGCCGAAGCATGAAAAGGAGGGTTACAGAGGCTGAAATCAAAACACTCCCTGCTCTGCAAAAGACCATGAAATATCTGCTCTGGCTTGGGCTGCAACCGCAGTTCTATGGCGCTGGCCAGCTTGGGATTGTGCTGTAAAACGCCGGCGACATTATCCAGCGCCACAGGGTTAATATCGGCGCCGACAAACTGCCAGCCGTAGACACTTGAGCCCAGCAAGGGGTAGATGCCATTGGCTCCTGTGCCTATATCCAGGCCGCGAATACGTCGGCCTTGGGGGATTTTACTGCCTTCTGCCAGCAGATCGGCGATATGGTGCAAATAGTCCACTCGCCCGGGAATGGGGGGGCACAGATAGCCCTCGGGCAATTGCCAACCCTGGATATGGTAATGGTGCTGCAATAAGGCGGCATTAAGGGCCAAAACAGCTTGAGGCTCGGCAAAGGGAATCGAAACCTGTCCATAATCTGTGGTGATAAGATGAGGCGCGAGCGCTGGGTAACTGGCTGCCAGGGCGGCAAAGTCATAGCCCTGGCGGTGCAGGTTGCGCGGGTGCAAGCCCTTGTCTTTGGCTTTCCCGCCCGTTTTAACCGAGGTTTTGCCGGCCGTCGTCTTTGGCGGCGTTTTATTAACCTTTTTCTTTACCTCGGTCCTGGCCTTGCCTTTCGAGGTGTTGAGCCGACGCTTTTTTACCTCAGTCATACAGGTATTTGGTAAACAGCAGATTCACTACCAGCGCCCGACCGGTTTCCTGTTCCAGCAAACGATTGACTGTGTCGTAACATTCGCGACGGATCTCTTCCCTGCCGGTAAGCGACTTGACCCTGTCCTCGGGTTGGTTACCGAGAATCTCCACTATCGCGGCCCGCAGCAGGGGATCATGGTGTTGCAAGGCTACCAAGTCCTGAGGGTCTTTCACCATCAGTTCAACACTGATGCGCACAAACCCCAGCTTCTTACGATTGGAGATATAGTTGGTCACTATTTCAGGTTCAAAGCCATAGTAGGCATAGGTGTCTTCGGCGGGCTTTTCATCGGCCGCCATCACAGGCTGCAACATGCCGGCCAGCATAAAAAACAACAGTGTCAAAACGCGTTTCATATTGAGTATCAAGCTCCCGTAACTTGTGCAGACGCCCCTTGCGATCTATCTGCTTGTGGGCAAGCGTGATAGACTCCCGAGTTGTAATATTGTACCGGGTATCCGATGAGTGTGACCAGTTTAAGCTTTCCTTATGGTGAATCAATTCAGTGGTTTTCGCCAGAGCAATCACAACAACTTCCCGCAGCGCCATTGCACGATTGGCTGCTGGCGACCGGTAGTCTCACCAAGAGACTCAAGAGCTGCTGCAACCACTTTGAAGTCAAACTGCTCGGTGAAGCCATGCTGTCCACCGCCGCTCAGGAATGGCAGGGTAAGGAGCACAAAGCCATCTGGATCAGAGAGGTGTTACTCTGCCTGGATGGCACTCCCTGGGTCTTTGGCCGCACCCTGATCCCGGCAAAGCTGCTGGAGCAACAGCAGCGACTGGGTAAATTGGGTACCCGCCCTCTGGGAGAGCTGTTATTCGGTGATATCGGCTTTGAACCCGGTGCCATAGAAGTCGCCAGTTTCGATAACCATTCACGGGTCGCTTCCCTCGCAGATTCACTGTCGCAATCCACCACAGAGGCAATATGGGGCCGAAGACGTTATTTTCACTTTCAGGAGCAGCAACTGATAGTTGGTGAAATCTTCCTGCCGGCGGCGGTTGCCGCCATCAATCAAGGCCAACTTACGCCTTGAGCACGGGCTTGTAATCCCTCTATTGAACGACCAAAAACATAAGGGACGCTTGAGCGTCCCTTATTTCTGTCAGTGCCTGCGCCGCCAGGCGATCAGCGCCAGCCCCAATAGGCTCAGGCCGCCGAGGCTACCGCCACCGCCGCCGGAACTGCTTTGTGTCGTATTGGGCACGACCGGATTGGAGACCACCAGAGTGCGACTATTGCTGCTCTGATTATTCTGTGAGTCGGTCACAACCAGGCGCACACTGTAGCTGCCTGCCGCACTGTAGGTATGTGAGGGAGAAGCGATAATGCTGCTCTGGCCGTCACCAAAGTGCCACTGATAACTGAGTTCACCGTTGCCACCGCGACTGAGGTTATTGAACTGCACGGTTAAACCTGTACCACTGATATCGAACAGTGCCGACAGAGGAATGCTAACTGTCAGCTGCAAGCTGGTCACGGTTTGCCGATTATTGGCGTCTGTCACAGTCAGTGTGACTGTGTAGTTGCCGGACTCACTGTAACTGTATTGAGGCGTCGCTTGGGTACTGCTGGCGCCGCCGACCCCAAAATCCCACAGGTAGGTGTAAGGCGCAGTACCGCCACTGAGATTAGCGCTGAAACTGACATTGCCCCCCTCCTGCTGCGCTGAAATGCTGGCACTGAGTTCTGTGCCGCTGCTGTCGCTGCGTTTACTCACCAACAGTAGCGCCTGGCTGCTGTCTGGCTCCTGGGTCAAAAGCTGCACCATAAGACCCAGCTGGGGCAACACCAGACCGGCCTGAGGCTTAAGCGGCGCGCTGTAGTCGTCGCTGTCATCAAACAGGCTATTGTTGCCAAGATGGGGGTCACCGAAAAACGCCGACTGTGGATAAATACTGAAGCTGGCATCACGAACCTGCACATCGGTATCACGGTTGCCTATCAGGTTTTGATCCGCATCCACCACCCCAATGAGGCCGTATCCCGGATGTTCAGCCACCTTGTTGTCGCTGTAGGCTAAGTTTTCATACCACACCAAGAGTCCCGGTTCATAGCTATCTTGTTGCAGTCCGCTATCAACACCCTGATAGTTACGCAGTTGCAGCAGGTAACGCCGTGTCGCTCCCGGGCGGGTATCGTCGGTGCGGACAAAGCCGGAAAGTACCACAGTCTTGAGAGCTGTTTCGGCATTATCGCTGTAGATAAGCTTGCCATCACTCTCGAGACGTAAGTCATCGACGGCAAAGCCATAGCCACCGACCGCTTCATCGGTACGATACACCAGGCTTATTTGCTTGCTCATTCCGGCGTATGCGCTAAGGTCGAAATTCAATTCCTGCCAGCCTTGTTCCCCTTCACCACCGGATAAGGCCGCCGAGTCACCACTGATAATATTGGCGGCATTGTTGATACTGTTACTGCTCTTGGTATGGCTTCCAGCCAATGGCACCCCATCCACCAGCAGTTGCACATAGTCATAGTCCTGCTCTATCTGCCAATGGGCCTTCATCTTCAGTGTTAGCTTGGTACTCATGGGCAGTTGCAGCTCGAACGACATGGCGTTGTTGAGCTGATCGCCCTGATTCGAATAGTACTGGTATTGCCCCTGATAGGCCTGAGTAAAGGCGATGGAGTCGGACGGCAGCTTGATGGCCAGCTGGTTTACGCCATTGCTATTGGCATGCTCAAGCGACACTTGAGTGCCGTTGCTATCCAGTGCTTGATAATCCAGGGTTTGTTCGCTGACCCAGCGGCCCTTGTATCTGTCCTGTAGAAATGAGCGGGCGTAGGGGCTGAAACCACTGGGCTGGGAGCCTCTTGGAGAACCTGCCCAGCTGCCGCCGGACATCAGAGACCAGAGACCTACAGGCGAGCCATCGCTGGCTTCGGCACTGGTGTCATACTCATCCGGTAAACCGAGATCGTGACCAAATTCATGGGTACAAACACCTGTTCCGGCATCCAGCGGCTGAATGGTGTAACCGAACAGACGCATATTACTGCCGGGAATAGCCTGACCATATTGACCGGGCGCCGAGGGCACAAAGAATCTGTGTGACCAGATGGCATCATCGCCGAGCATACCGCCACCGGCCTCTTCGCCTATGCTGGAATGGAAGATCATCACATGATCCAAAATCCCATCGGCTTCATCCAGGTTGCCGTCAGCGTCGATATCATAAGGATCTTCAATATCATACTGCGCCAACTCAGCGGCGCTCATGCTGGCTACTGCAGCCGCGACCGCTTCTTCCACCAATTCAGTGGCGGCAGTGTCGTCATTGTTGTTATTTGGGTCGTTGGCACCATAGTAGGCGGCATTTTGGCTGGCTCTAAACCAGCCTTTCACATCGCCGCTGAAGAAAAAGCTCTGGCCGGAAACCGCTTGATAATATTGATAGGCAGAGGGCAGAGTTTGCCCCTGAGGTCCTGGGAAACCTGCCTCGGAAAACAACAAACCACGGTAATGGGCTACCGAGTAGTTGGCGTAATACATTTCGGTATCGCCGGGACTCAGGCGATTGTTGTTATAGGGCAAATCGGGAAAATCCACCAGCACGGCCAACACCTTGACCCGCTTGGTCACATCGGTATCGGCTACCCGCGACTGTGCCCGCATTAACTTGCTTTGACGCAGGCTGTTGCTTCGCGCCTGTTGCAGCAGTTGTTGTTCTCTGGCCTTAAGCACTTGTGCGGCCTTGCTGCCCGCTCCGGTAGATTTGGCGATGTAGGCTGCCAGCGCTTGTTGCCGCTCCTCTTCTGAGGCCTCGGCATCGAGTTCACCGCGTTTCTCCAGCCAGTAGAGGATCTGCTCTTTGTTGATCACTCCGGGATCCGCCGGAGCCGTGGCGGCCAGCGCATTGGATATACCAAAGAGACAAGCAGCCCCCAGGGCCAATACCGACTTCAAACTCATGACTTTGGCTCCTTGATACAGTTTTCAAACTTCTGATTGCGCTGCTGAATATACTCAGAGACCTTAGCTTCGGCCTCTTGTTCACTCATTTGCTGAGTGATGATGTTGCGCTCGATTAGACTGGCTTTAATTTTAGCCCGATTTACCACAGGTGCCCCACTGCCACAGGGCAACAAAGGTTTAACCGCGCGGTTTTTATCCGCAATGGCATCGATTTCGCCATCGTTCCCTGCCTGACAGGCACCCAGAAACAAGCAGATAGCAAGAGTTGAGGGCAGTCGCACAGGCAACACCTTGTTGTTAACAGAGATGGTACAGAAGATTAACAGCGGCTGTTAAGATTGCACAGCAGAAAATCGCGGCCAATTCGCCTCATTCAGCGATTATTCAGCCTCAGACAACAAACCTTCGCTATAAAGCAACAATAAGACCGAGGCCGACCAGCTGAAGTTGGTGCCATGCAGTCCTTCACCGCTGAGTGGATGGTAGTTTTCCCGTATCGGCAGATCCCGGCTATCGGCGGCGATGGCCTCCAGCAAGCGCCGCGACATTGCACTTGCCTGCTGCCGGTAACCGTAATGCTGCAACCCCTTAATGGCAAAGAAGGCCTGATCCAGCCATACCGGCCCGCGCCAGTATCTGTCGGGAGCAAACTCCGGGCTGTCGCGGCTCACGCTCGGAAACGGCACCTGGGTACCGAAGACTTCTGGCCTAAGTTGTTGCTTTACCACCGCATCTGCCTGCTCAGGCGAAGCGACACTGGCCCACAACGGGATCCAACCTTCAGTGCCCTTATTGCCGCGGAGCAATCGCCGCTTGCCCTCGGCATCGAAACGTACATCGTAGAAGAAACCGCTGGCAGGGTCGTAAAAGGCCTGCCGAATCGCTTGTCCCAACCGCTGGGCCTGTTGCCGCAGTTGCATCGCCTCGGCTTCCCGTCCCAGCAGACTGGCCATTTGTGCCAGATATTGCTTATCGGCATAGAGAAATGCATTGAGATCGACACTCTCCTGATTGAGAGAGTAGCCGAGTAAACGCCCCTTAGCGTCGCGGTTTTCCAGTACCTGCAGGCTGTTATCGGCATCGAATCTGGGCGCATTGTCCATCCCGGACTCCCAGGCAGCCGCCTGAATGATGGCATCACGATTAAGTGCCCCGGGCTCACCGTGCAACGGATGCAGATTGGCGCCATATTCTGCCAAACCATTGCCGTCATGATCCCGGTTGCGATACCACCAGGCATGCAGGGCCATCAGTCTTGGGTAGAGCTCGGCGACAAATGCCTTATCTCCGTCCTGAAGGTAGATCTCCCATACGGCCCAGGCTGCCAGTGGCGGTTTGCCATTCCGCTCATTCCAGTTGCCGCCGTCACCGCCGCGGGCCGCATCTTGGTTGTAAAACACCGCATCCGGCATGCTGCCGGCATCCTGAGGTCTGACGGGATCTTGCTCATCAAATTGATAGTCAAACATCGCCCGCACATTGGACTTGGCAAGCCAGGGCTCGACACGCGCCAAGGCTACCGCCTGTTTCCAGCTATCCCAGGCCCAGATACCATTGAACCATTGATAGGTGACCGAAGGCGTTATCCCGTGGTGACGCAGGGCACCTGCCGGGCTGCGCCAGTTATGTGCCAGGGTGCTGATGGCTCTGGCCGCCATGCGCTTTTGCCCCAAGTCACCATCGGCCAACTTGGCCAGACGCCAACCCCAGCGACTATGGTTGCGCTCGGCGCTCTGCAATAACTTCGGCCACTGCAGCGGCTTTGCCTCTGCTGCGGTGTGAAAATACTGCTGGGCACTGAGAAAACTGCGCCGCTCTGAGGGAGCCAGGTTCAGCACTTCAGAACTGGCTCGGTAGCCCCGAGTGCCACGCTCTTCCAGAAAGGTGGGTTCACGAAAGCTTAAGCGGAATTTGGCATCATCGAGCAGCAGCGACCAGGTTTTTCTCAGTGGCCGAAACTGCCACTCCAGTTGATTGGTCGCAAATTGTCTGTCGGCAATCCAGGGCTTGCCTACCGCCTTGTCGAAGGGCTCTCCCTGCCACTGCAATTGCCACTGACCGGCTCGGGAGCCAGTATTTTCCAGCACAGTCTCAATCAGTGAGCTGCGCTCATCGGCAAAATAGAGCCTGGTGCTGAGGCTGAGATCTTGCCAGCGATATTCCTGATACAGGCCATCCGGGCGACTGAACAGGCGTCTCTCCGCTTCGGCAAAATTCTTAGCCAGCCCTGTGCTCAACTCCAATACGCTGAGGTGCTGCAAGCTGGGCGCCAGATGCAGGCTGTATTCCTGGGCGATGATCAAGGGGCCGGTGAAGCTGCCATAAAATGCAGGATTATCCGGTAGGTGATATCCATGCCAAGCCCCCATATCCATGTACACAGCGGGGATCTTCAGATTCCCGGCGGCGTCCCGCTCCAGCGCTTGCTGCGGCGTGCCTTGATAGGGCAAGAGATTGTCATAATCTCCGGCGGTCAGACTCAAAGCACAGATCAGGGCACAACTAAGCACTTTTACCTCGACTCAACAAAAGGATTAACAACTCAGGGATTCAAATATCGGGAGACACCATCGAGGAACATCTGCACCGAGATCATCACCAGCACCATGCCCATCAGACGCTCGACCGCCGTGAGCCCCTTGTCGCCCAACACCCGGGTAAATAACTTATAAAACATCAAGATAACCACGCTGGCGCCCCAGGCCGCCACCAGAGCTATGGTCCAGTCGCCCATACGGCTGCTATCCGTATGGGCCAGCAGTATCAGTGCCGCCAAAATCGAAGGACCGGCCATCAGCGGAATCGCCATCGGCACAATGAAGGGCTCTTCACCGGCAGCCAGGCCCACCACCCCACCGGGTTGGGGGAAGATCATCCTGATGGCTATCAGGAACAGAATAATGCCGCCGGCAATGCTGACCGATTCTGACTTGAGGTTGAGGAAACTCAGGATGGCTTCACCGGCATATAGAAATAACAGCATGATCAACAAGGCAAAAATAAGCTCACGGATCAACACTCGACGGCGTTTCTTGGGCTCGATATGACGCAATATAGAGGCAAAGATAGGCAAGTTGCCCAAGGGATCCATAATAAGAAACAGCATTACGGCAGCCGACAGAGTATCCATAAATATCCATTCACCAATACAACAACATAGAGTCGACTATTGTATAACTTTTTAGTCACCGGCTGTGGACTTTTATCTGTGGTCTCGGGGGGAAAATCCTTCAAGGTAAATTCCAGGTAACGGCACTGCTCATTTGCCCGGCTACTGGTATACTATGGCGTTCTCTAAACTTCAGCCGTGAAATACATGCTCTATCTTGTCGCCAGTTTTATCGCCCTGCTCCTGGGCCCGCTGTTTTACCGCTATTTCTCTTCAGGCAGCGGTTTGCAGAAGGGCTTGGACGGCTTTATTTTTGTTTCTCTTGGCGGCCTGGTATTGATCCATATCCTACCGGAACTGCTGGAGCATGGCGGCATACTGGCGATCATCTTCGTGATCCTCGGCCTTTGGGGACCCAGTGCCAGTGAGAAGTTGTTTCATCGCTACTCAGAGATCACCCATAACCTGACCCTCACGCTGGGGATCGGCGGCTTGTTGTTGCACACCATCACAGATGGCGGCGCCATGGTGCTGGCACAACAGGAAGGCAACTCCAGCCTGCTGGCGCTTGGGGTGATCATGCACAGGCTACCCGTGGGCCTGGCGATTTGGTGGTTGCTCAAACCCCAGGTAGGTACCCGTTGGGCCAGTCTGGTGTTGCTGGCCATGATGGCGCTGACATCTGTGGGCTACTTCGCCGGCGAGCAGCTGCTCAGCCATCTGAGCCTGGATAATACCGTGTACCTGCAAGCCTTTGTCACAGGCTCTATTTTGCATGTGGTGCTGCATCAGCCCCACGGCCATGGGCAGCAGACCCCAAGCAGCAAATATGAATATCAGGCCGGCATAGGCAGCCTGCTGGGGATAGGCCTGTTGGCATTGCTGCTGATGATGGATTCCGGCGGCCACCAACACGCTCACCATGACCACAGCACAGATCAACTGCTGCACTGGTTGCTGTTACTGGCTCCGGTATTGCTGGCGGCCTACGCCTTTGCCAGCATACGTTTTGCCGCAGGTTTGTCTCCTACTCAAGCTTCGCTGCCGGGACGCTGGGTTCAACGTCTCGCCGGCCCTGAAGCCTTGTTGCTGACCTTGGTGCTGCTGGGCTGGCAGTTTGCCCTGCTGCAGACCCTCGCACTCGCCGCACTGGGACTGTTTTTGAGTTATGCCCGCATTGAATTGACCGATCCCCACCCCAAAGTGCCGCAGTCCGCCTGGCATTTTGGCTTCACTCATCTGGTGGATAGAAGCGCGCCCTGGATCTTGCTCAGTTTGATCCTCGCCAATCTGATAGGTCATCCGTCAGTGCCACTGTCGCATCCGGTGGCACAAGTGCTGGTGCTGGCCTTGCTGTTTCTGCCGCTGCGTTTCTGTAATCTGGGCGCCGCCGTGCTGGCGATGTCACTGGCCTACAGCGGCTGGAGCCCCTTGGCAGTAGCCTTGACCCTGATAGCCGCACCTGTGCTTAACCTGTCACAACTCAAGTTGATGAACTGGAGTCAACGGCTCGGTATGTTGTTGCTGTTATCCATTCTGCTTAGCGGCATTGCCTGGTGGCAACCACAGTGGCGTGAGCTGGGCGATCTACCGAAAGAGATAAGCTACCCGGCACTGACGTTGCTGTGTCTGCTTTACTCCAGTAGCATACTGCGTCAGGGGCCACGTAAGTTTTTACGGGGTATGTGGCTGGTCAAAGGCCATAGCCATGACCACGGCTCGGGGCAGCACAACGACTCAGGCCACAACCATGGTTCACATAGCCATGGTTCACACAGCCATGGTTCACACAGCCATGGCTCACATAGTCATGGTTCGAGCAGCCATGATTCACACAGACATGCTCACCATAATGGCCACGAGCATCAAGACAAAGGCTCTCACTGATTTAACCCTGTCAATTGGCGCCTTTGTTGGCTAACTTGTGGGATAAGCCCGCATTTAGACCCGGCATAAGGACAGCCCATGTGCATTCTGTTTCTGGCGCTGGATCAGCATCCGGATTATCCGCTGATCCTCTGCGCCAACCGCGATGAGTTTCATCACAGGCCCACAGCCCCGGCACATTTTTGGCCGCCACAGCAGCAACTGCTGGCGGGTAAGGATCTGCAGGCAGGTGGGACCTGGCTTGGCTGTAATCGTTTGGGAATGGTGGCCGGCCTCACCAATATCCGTCAGTCAATCTCTCAGCCGGATGGTATGCGCAGCCGCGGGGAACTGGTGCTCAAGGCGCTCAATAGCCAAACCCCAATAGAGCCGCAATGGCTCAGTGACCACAGCGACAACTACAATCCTTTCAATCTGGTTTTCGGCCAGGGCAAGCGCCTTTGGTGTTATCACAGCCCGGATAAGTCATTGCGGTGCTTGAACAGGGGTTTTCACGCCATCAGCAATGGCGCCTTGGATGAAATCTGGCCCAAGATGGCCCGCGGCGAGCAGGCGTTGGAGCGGTTGATTAGCCAATCGGCCAAGCCGGATATAGATAGGCTGCTGGCAATAATGCGTGATGAGACTCCAGCGCCGGACATCAGCCTGCCAAACACAGGAGTCAGCCTGGAATGGGAGCGACGTCTGTCATCCATTTATATTCGCCACCCGGAATACGGCACCCGGGCCACCAGCCTGATATTCATCTCCCGCGAAGGGAAACTGAACTTTTACGAAGCCAGGTATGATGGCAAGGGGCGACAACTGGGGTTGGAGCAGTTCAGTTTTGCGCTGACAAACGCGGAGCCACTATGCTGATGGCGCCGCGGATCTGCCCAAGCTGATAACCTCTGGCGCTGTCATCCGGGTAGTGCTCATCCAATGCGGTTTTGACCTCGGGCGCCAGTTGGCTGCCGTGACAGGTGAGGCAAAGCGGCGCTACGCCCTGGGCCTTCATAAAACGCAGCTGTGACTCGGTCTGGGCAACATGGCTCAAGGTTTGCGGATCTTCACCGGCTGCGGCCCGCTGATCGAATGACAACAATACCTGTCGCTGCCAGGCTTCTGGCTCGGCTGCCGGATTACGGGGTTTCAAGCTGACACGTTTTACCTGCCAACCGCTCTCGGCAGAGAGTTGGCGGGCGATTTCCGGCGCCTTATGGGAACAAACTTCGATAGCCGCCACCGGGCCACCTTCGGCCAGGGCTTGTTGCAGTTGCGGCTTGAGTGTTTGGGCAAAACGCTTGGCCAGCGCGGCCGCTTCGGTGTTGAAGTCTGCCGCTGTTGGCTCTGCCACGGCTTGATTCACCAGCGCAAAGGCCAGCAAGGCGGTCAGTGTGGGTTTTAACATAGGGTGCTCCATTAGATTTTCTTAATGGATTGATATTAGATAAATCTAATTCCCTATGCAAGTCAGGATGAATGATCGTGAGTGATTACCCAATGGTCGTCTTTCTTTTCCAACAGCAGGGTAAAGACTCCGGATGGGCTGTCCTTTTGTCTGAGCAAGACCCAGCGACCGGCCACCAAGGCAGAATAGTTACTCAACATCTGCACATCCTTGAGCTCCAGCTTGAGCTGGCCCATAGTCGCGCGATTCGGATAGCTACGTTTATAGGCGGCCAGCATCTTGTCCCAGCCATATTTGAACTCGCCTTTGGAGACAAACCTCAGCTTGGGATCGTGCCAGTAACCCAGCATATAGGCATCAATATTTCCCTGATTCCAGGCTTGTTGCTGACGATTGATCAGCTCGGTAATTTCATCTGTCGGTACCGCTTTAGCCGGAGCGATTGCAAGTAGCAGTACTGACAGGAGTCCAAAGATTAACTTTTTCATATTCCCTCCTTGCACTCTCCCGGAACCAGGCCAGGAAACCGTGCCGACATAGGCGTTGAGCTTCTATACAGATACTAACCTATTTGGCCCTGGATAAGGAAAGAACTGGGTAAACATTGTCTTAGTAGATTGTAAGCAAATCCACCGCGCGTTTTGAACAAACTTACGTCACGGCGATTTATAGCCAATGACGAGTCCTTGGCAAGATGTAGAACCCAGGCTTGCACAAAAGAGATAATACTGAAATTATATTTTCCCTCAGGCCTCTGCTTGGGGAAGTGCTGCCTATGTTCAGACTCCTAAGCTAATCAAGGTTGGACTGGCGGCCCACCCCAAACACTTTTGAACTATACCTTTAATCAACTCAAGGTTTGGCAACTCTCTATGTTTAAAAAAATCTGCCAATGGCTGCTGGCTCTGTTCGGCTGGCAAATTCGCGGACAACTGCCCGACTCCCAGCAATACCTGGTGATAGTGGCACCCCATACCAGTAACTGGGACTTCATTATCGGCGTACTCGCCCGTGGAGCTCTGGCGGTGAAGATCCACTTTCTCGGTAAGCATCAACTCTTTATTCCGCCCTGGGGCTGGTTTTTCAGGGCCATAGGTGGCAGGCCGGTAGACAGGCGCAAGAACAATAATCTGGTCGATGCGGTCAGCGACTTGTATCGCCTGGATCGCAACTTTAAGCTGGCGCTGGCGCCGGAGGGCACCCGCAGCCCGGTGACACGCTGGAAGACAGGTTTCTACCATATCGCATCCAAGGCGGGGGTGCCGATTGTGGCAGTGGGGCTGGACTTTGGTCAGAAGGCGGTGGTGATCAATCAACCCTTGATACCGAGTGCTGACATGCAGCAAGACATGGATCAGCTTATCGCCTTCTATCGCGGCATTCGCGGCCGCTTCCCCAAGGCGATCCCGGACTATTCAGCGGAAAAGTGAATCTTGTTCGGCAGGCGTCTCAGGACTATAGTGACGCTTAACCGAAAACTTTGTATACAAAATTATGGTTCACCAGACCTTCCTGTTGTACCTGTTTGCGATCTTATTGATAGCCATTTCTCCCGGCCCGATCGCCATGTTGTCTATTTCTCACGGGATCCATTTTGGTAAACGCCGCAGTCTGGCAACGGCCTTGGGGAGTGTCAGTGCGGCACTGCTGTTGATGTTGGCCTCCATCGCCGGGCTGAGCGCCTTGCTGCATGCCAGCGAATACGGCTTTACCCTGCTCAAATGGTGCGGTGCCGCCTACCTTATGTATCTGGGAATTAAGCTGCTGCTCACCAAGCCCCATGCGGCCGAGCAGAGTGTTGGCCCCAAGGGACATGGTCATCCTCTCAGTCTGTTCCGGCAGGCGTTTCTGGTGGGGATCAGCAACCCCAAGGATCTGCTGTTTTTCGCCGCTCTGTTTCCACAATTTATCGATGTGACTGCGCCGCAGGGGCCACAACTGGCAGTATTGGCTTCCACCTGGGCCTTGGTAGACTTCAGCTTTGTGATGATTTACGCCTCTATGGCCAGTGTGTTGGCTTCATGGCTGAAGCGCAGTCAACGCTTGCATTGGCTGGATCGTGTCAGTGGCGGGGTGTTTGTCACCCTCGCCACTGTATTGGCCGTTAAAGATTAGGGGAGCGCTTTAGGGGAGGTGCGAATAAGCCTATGTAGGCTTATTTGCGCCGGCTCCATTATCTTTTAAGCTGCGGATATCATTGCCGGTAGGGCCCTGGAAGGCACGCAGATCGAACTGCGGCAAGATGGCAAAGATATGATCGAAGATATCCGACTGAATATCTTCATAATATGTCCAGCGGGTATCATTGGTGAAGATATACAGTTCGATCGGCAGCCCTTCAGTCGTAGGCGCCAATTGCCGCACCATCAGGGTCATCTCCTTGTGTACCTTGTCGTGGTGCTTGAGATACTCCAGCAGGTAGGCTCTGAAGGTCCCCACATTGGTCAGCCTGCGACCATTGACCGGCATTTCGATATCCGACACTTTCGCATTACATTCAGTGATCTCATGGATTTTCTTCGGCAGGTACTCTTTCAACAGGTTGATCTTCTCCAGCTTCTTCCTGTCTTCTTCGGTCAGGAAACGTATGCTGTTGATATCTATGTTGACCGAACGTTTGATTCGGCGACCGCCTGACTCAGACATGCCACGCCAGTTGCGGAAGGCATCGGATACCAGCGCATAGGCCGGGATCATAGTGATGGTCTTGTCCCAGTTGCGAACCTTGACTGTTGTCAGCGATACCTCTTCCACCGCGCCATCGGCGCCGTATTTATCCATCTGGATCCAGTCGCCTGTGCTGACCATACGGTTAGCCGCCAGCTGAATACCGGCAACAAACCCCAGAATGGTGTCCTTGAACACCAACATCACCAAACCTGTGGCGACACCCAAGCCGCTGAGGAAGTAGACAGGAGACTGGTTGGCGAGCACAGAGATGGAAATAATGATGGCGACAAAGAACAGGAACAGCTTGATCAGCTGCACAAAGCTCTTCACCGGTAGACGACGGCTAATCAGCTTAACGTCTGCCACCTCGTTGACCGCATCCAATGCCGAATAGGCGGCGCGGATCAGCAAGACGACCAGCCAGACACTGAGCAGCCTGTCGACCAGTCCGGCCAACAGTTTATGATCTGTCAGTGCTATGGGGATCAGCAGGTTGAGCACCAGCGCCGGCACCAGCATCGCCAGCTTTTCCAGCACTCTGTGGCGCATAAAGATATCGTCCCAGGTGACTTTGGAACGTTGAATCACCAGGTTCATCGCCCGCACTACACCGCGACGCACAATAAAATAAGCCAAACCTGCCAGCAGCAGGCAGGCGAGCACCATGAGCGAAGTGGACAAACCATCGGCTGGTTGGCTGTTGATCCCCAGCTGTGACAACCAGTGTGACAGTTCGAATCTTAAGTCTTTGTCCAAGTTATCCAAAATTAACCTCTCAGAGAAAAATCACTCATCCCGGCCCACAACCCAGGCCAGGTTGCAGAGTAACATACAGGTGTTAACTTTGGCTGAACAGTCGATCTCATCCTCGTTGGAAAGTGTGCGCTTAATCACCTTTCAGGGTGAGTACTATTTTGGTTCCCAGCGGCTGTTGGAAGTGCTCCAGGTGATCTATGGGAAGCCCGGAAATTGATAATTGTCTGTGATTGTACCAGTCGAGTTTCAACTCATCGTGGCGACCGGATACCACCAGCAGACCGGGGAAGCGGCGTCCCGAGTCCAGATCGGTCAAGCTTAAGTGGCTCTGCCAGTGCTTACGTCCATGCAGACTGCAGTTGGAAAAGCTGACGTCGGCCTGCCAATCTTTATTCGGTGACCAGCTGCTGAGCAGTATTGACTCTTGGCAATGCTCGCTATGGTCAGGTAGTTTGCCTACCCAACCTGCCACATGGAACAGACTCCATGAGGCCAGCAACAGGTAAAAGCATCCTCCGCCAAATTGCAGAGCCTTCGACAACCAGGCCTTGGTATTCGACGGCATACCCTCTCCAAACTATCAGATAGACTAAGAGCGGGATCATATAGTGGGGTATGTTGTAAGTAAACGCTGACCAATGAGTTACAAACTCGGTGATTGTTTCATTGAATGGTTTAATTCGCCACACAGCCGGCTGGATGTGTCATAGGACTCTTCACCGCAGCCAAAGTATAAGAGATGATAATGCCCTTTATCTTCTGGTATACCCAGCGCCAAAGTTGCCTGCAAGACAATTCTGACCCCCTTTACAGTCAAGGCTGACATATTAGCGGGCAATAACTTCACTTTCTTGCCAAGGACTTGGTCATTTGCTGCGAACTATGTCTTACATTCCAGTCTGTAAGCCGACGCAGAGCACACATGGGGCTTGTTCGCACCTTTCCTGGACAAAGGCACTTGAACATACTTCCCGTGGATTGCCGTATGCCAGGAAAGCAAGTTTATGTTTTTCGTCATTGCCAGCCCAGGTAAGCCCGGTTATTGTTGACGCCAGGATCCAGCCAAGCGCAAGCGAATTTTTTCATGTTGAAACAGAACCTTTTCAAACCCGGCTTCGCCGTCAGTGCTCTGGCGTTGCTATTGAGCTCAAGTTTTGCCGTTGCCGAACCGGCCCAGGTGGCCGAAGTCACTCTGGAAAATGGCGCCAGAGTCATACTCAAAGATGATTTTACCTGGGAATATGTGCTTACAGAGGCGGTGATCAGCGCCGCCGAACCCGAAACTGTGACTGAAGATGTGGTGGCCGAGATATCGAATACCGCAGCCAATACCGGCACCCATACTGTCGCAGTGGCGCTCAAGTCCGAGGTAAACCCAGCCGCCACGGCTGAGCAACTGACCCAGAGCGCCATGACCACTCCCGGACTGCTTGGCAAGACTGCCAGGGAAGGGGTCAGCGTTTCTCTGCTGCAGACGCAGTGGCAAGGTGACAAACTGGGCCTGACCTTCGAACTCGGCAGCAACAGCAGTGAAGATATGGTTGGCGTACTGATCAGTGTCAGCTTTTATAACGATCAGGGGCGCAAGATGAAAGAAGAGGAGCTACAGGTTTGGCGTGCCATCAAGCGTATGCCGGAAACCTATCTGCGCAAGGGCCAGCAGCGGCAATCCTCGGTGATCTGGATTGAAGGGGTAGATAAAAACCAGTGGCAGAAGCAGCTGTTGAATCTAAAGATCACAGAACTGGATGCCTGGTAACATCTGTCTCTCGGCATTGATTTATTAAAATAAATAAAGAGCGCCAGTTGGCGCTCTTTGTATTTCATATACGGACTTTTGTCCCTAAGGTGCCCAAGGGCCCTCAGACCCTTCCAGCGATTCCCGGCTCAGAGGCTGCTTGGCAGCAACTCCTTTGGCAGATAAGCGTTATAGCGCCCACTCGCCAGCAGCTCAGTGGCCTTGGTGATATCCGGACCGAAGTATCTGTCCTTGTCATAGAAGGTAACCCGCTCGCGCAGTTCTGCCTTGGCCTTGGCTACTGCCGGGCTTGGCCGCAGCGGCGCGCGGAAATCCAACCCTTGGGCCGCAGCCAGCAGTTCCACTGCCAGCACGCCGCGGGTGTTTTCCGCCATATCCTTGAGCCTGCGGGCGGCAAAGGTTGCCATGGAAACATGATCTTCCTGGTTGGCCGAGGTCGGCAAGCTGTCGACAGAGGCCGGATGAGCAAAGGTCTTGTTTTCACTGGCCAGTGCCGCGGCTGTCACCTGGGCAATCATAAAGCCCGAGTTAACCCCACCGTTATCCACCAAGAATGGCGGCAGCTTGGAAAGATTGGAATCGATCAGCAGCGCAATGCGGCGCTCACTGATGGCCCCCAGCTCGGCAATCGCCAGTGCCAGATTATCCGCCGCCATGGCCACAGGTTCGGCATGGAAGTTACCGCCTGAGATGATCTCGCCGGTATCTTCAAACACCAGTGGGTTATCTGTCACGCCGTTGGCTTCAATTTCCAGCACTTCGGCCGCCTGACGGATCTGCGTCAGGCAAGCGCCCATCACCTGTGGCTGACAGCGCAGAGAGTAGGGATCCTGCACCTTTTCACAATTGGCGTGTGACTCGGCAATCTCGGAGCCGCTCCCCAGCAGATGACGGAATACTGCCGCCGAGTCTATCTGGCCCTTTTGACCGCGCACCGCATGAATTCTCGGGTCGAACGGGCTGCGACTGCCCATGGCCGCCTCGACACTCATGGCGCCGACCACAGAGCCGGCGGCAAACAGGTCCTCGGCATGGAACAAGCCCTCCAGTGCCAGCGCCGTCGATGCCTGGGTGCCGTTGAGCAGGGCCAGGCCCTCTTTGGCAGCCAATTCAATCGGTTTCAGCCCGGCGATACTCAAGCCCTCAATGGCGGGCATGATACGCCCCTGATAACGCACTTCGCCCTCGCCGATGATCGGCAGACACATGTGCGACAGCGGCGCCAAGTCGCCCGAGGCCCCCACTGAACCCTTCTCGGGTACGCAAGGGTAGACACCGGCATTGACCAGGGCGATCAGGAAGTTGATCACCTCGAGACGGATCCCGGAAAAACCTCGGGACAGCGAGTTGATCTTCAACACCATCATCAGCCGCACGGTTTCATCGCGCATCAATTGGCCGGTACCGGCGGCGTGGGACAACACGATAGAGCGCTGCAACAGTTCCAGATCCGCCGGGGCAATCTTGGTGTTGGCCAACAGGCCAAAGCCAGTGTTGATGCCGTAAACCGTGCGGCCCTCATCCAATACTTTTTGCACCACGGCGGCGCTGCTGTTGATAGCTGCCAGCGATTCCGGGTGCAATTGCAGCTGGGTTGGCGCGCGGCTGATGCTGCGCAGTTCAGACAGGGTCAGGCTTCCCGGTGTCAGAGTGATTTGAGTGGTCATCATCAGTCCTCCAACATAGGCAGATCCAGGCCCTGCTCTTTGGCACAGCGCTTGGCAATCTCATAGCCGGCATCGGCGTGACGCATCACGCCCGTGGCCGGATCGTTCCACAATACCCGGGATACCCGCTTGGCGGCGGCGTCGCTGCCGTCACAGAGGATCACTACCCCGGAGTGCTGACTGAAGCCCATGCCGACACCCCCACCATGGTGCAGCGACACCCAGGTGGCGCCACCGGCAGTATTGAGCAGTGCATTGAGCAGCGGCCAGTCGGAGACGGCATCCGAGCCGTCGAGCATGGATTCGGTTTCCCGGTTGGGACTGGCCACAGAGCCGGAATCCAGATGATCCCTGCCTATGACCACAGGCGCCGACAGCTCGCCGTTTTTCACCATTTCGTTGAAGGCCAGCGCCAGACGGGCGCGGTCTTTGAGGCCAACCCAGCAGATACGGGCCGGCAGCCCCTGGAAGGCGATACGTTCACGGGCCATATCCAGCCAGTTGTGCAGGTGTGGGTCGTCCGGAATAAGCTCTTTCACCTTCTGATCTGTCTTGTAGATATCCTCAGGGTCACCACTGAGTGCCGCCCAGCGGAACGGGCCAATGCCTTCACAGAACAGCGGCCTGATATAGGCGGGAACAAAACCGGGGAAATCGAAGGCGTTGGCCACTCCTTCGTCAAACGCCATCTGGCGGATGTTATTGCCATAGTCCAGGGTCGCGGCGCCGCGGCTTTGCAGCGCCAACATGGCCTGAACCTGCACCGCCATGGAGGCCTTGGCGGCCTTGACTACAGAAGCCTCGTCTTTGAGGCGCATCTCCTTGGCCTGCTCCAGCGTCCAGCCCTGAGGCAGATAGCCATTCAGCGGATCGTGCGCCGAAGTTTGGTCTGTCACTACATCCGGAGTAATGCCGCGCTCAACCAGCTCACTGAAGATATCGGCGGCATTGCCCAGCAAACCCACGGAAACCGGCTTGCCCTCGGCCTTGGCGGCTTCCAGCATCGCCAGAGCTTCGTCCAGGCTGTGGGCCTTCTTGTCCAGATAACGGGTACGCAGACGAAAATCGATACGGGTCTCGTCCACTTCACAGGCCAGTACAGAGAAACCGGCCATGGTACCGGCCAGAGGCTGGGCACCGCCCATGCCGCCCAGGCCACCGGTCAGGATCCAGCGGCCCTTGGCTTCACCATCGAAATGCTGCTTGGCCACGGCCACAAAGGTTTCGTAGGTGCCCTGGACTATGCCTTGGGTGCCTATATAGATCCAGGAGCCGGCGGTCATCTGGCCGTACATAGCCAGTCCTTGCTTGTCCAGCTCGTTGAAGTGTTCCCAATTGGCCCAGTGGGGTACCAGGTTGGAGTTGGCGATCAGCACCCTGGGGGCATCGCTGTGGGTCTTGAATATTCCCACCGGCTTGCCGGATTGCACCAGCAAGGTTTCATCCTCTTCCAGACGCTTGAGCACCTCGACGATTTTGTCGAAGCACTGCCAATCGCGGGCGGCGCGGCCTATGCCGCCGTAAACCACCAGATCCTCGGGGCGCTCGGCCACATCCGGATGCAGGTTGTTCATCAGCATTCTGAGCGGCGCTTCGGTCTGCCAGCTCTTGCAGTTCAGAGTGGTGCCGGTCGGCGCAATGATTTTGCGCGCCGGATCATGTCTCTTATCCATAAACTTCCATTCCTCTGTTGCTTGTCTTGTGGTTTATTTTGTTGTTTTTATTTAGCTTTATGTTCGCCTCTGAAGGTCAAATGCCCTCCGAGACGGAAGCGGCTGCCGGGATGGATCAGCCGGGCAAAACTCACCACGCCCTGGCGTGACCAGGTGCGGCGCAGTATCTGTAAACAGGGCTCGCTGGCGGGGATCGTCAAGCGGGCGCGTATCTGTTCATTGGCGACTATCGCCTCTATGGTGTGGCGTGCTTCGGTCAAAGGCGCCACCTGCGACAGATATTCATGAGGGGTCTGCAAATTGAAATCCTGCTGCAGATAGTCGGGGATTAACTGAGGGTTTACGAAGCGCTCCTCGAGCTGTAGCGGCAGCCCCTCTTCACAATGCACCAGCACCGAGTAAAACACCCGGCTGCCGGTCTCCAGCCCCAGGGCGATGGCGATAGGCGCCAGGGCCTCTATGGCGGTCAGCTCCAACACCTGCACGCTGTAACCATGGCCGCGGGCCTTGATCTCATCGGCGATATTGCGGATAGACAACATGGATGACTGCGACTTGAACTCGGCCACAAAGGTACCCAGCCCCTGACTGCGCTCCAGCACGCCGTTGTCCACCAGCTCGGTCAATGCCCGTCTGGCCGTCATCCGGCTACACTCAAATAGCTCTGCCAGTTGGTTTTCGGAAGGCACCCTGGAGTGCTCCACCCATTCACCCGACTCAATGCGGTCTGAGATGTACTGTTTAATGCGGGCGAACTTGGCTGTGCTCATCGAATCGACTCTGTGTTGGTTTCAATCTGCTGAAAAACTCGGCTATAATCCTAACTTGTATATACAAGTAAATACAAGTTAGCTCACAAAATCACAACAATTGCCATCATTAAGGCAAGCGTAAGGCAAACAACAAGGAGCAAGCATGTCCTGGGATCAGGTTTGGATAGATATCAATATTGCCACTATGGACCCTTCTGTATCAGAGGCTTATGGCGCCATCACCGACGCGGCCCTGGCAGTAAAAGAAGGCAAAATAGCCTGGATTGGCAAGCGCAGCGAACTGCCTGCCTTCGACGTGCTGGCAACTCCGGTTTACAAGGGCAAAGGCGGCTGGCTGACGCCCGGGTTGATAGATGCCCATACCCATCTGGTGTTTGCCGGTAACCGCGCCAACGAGTTCGAGCTGCGTCTCAAGGGTGCCAGCTATGAAGAAATCGCCCGTGCCGGTGGCGGCATTATCAGCACGGTTAAGGCCTGCCGTGAGGCCAGCGAGGCCGAACTGTTCGACGAGGCTCGCCGCCGCCTCAACGCCCTGGCCAAGGAAGGGGTTACTACGGTGGAGATAAAGTCGGGCTACGGGCTGGAAACCGCCACCGAACTCAAGTTGCTCAGGGTCGCCCGCGAGCTGGGCAAACACCACCATGTGGATGTGGTCACCACCTTCCTGGGCGCCCACGCCTTCCCGGCCGAATATCAAGGCCGGGAGCAGGAATATGTGCAACTGGTAATCGAGGAGATGCTGCCTCAGGTATTGGCGGAAGATCTCGCCGATGCCGTGGATGTGTTTTGTGAAAATATCGCCTTCGACCTGCAACAGACAGAAGCCATTCTCAGCGCCGCCAAGGCCAAAGGGCTGGATATCAAGTTGCACGCCGAGCAGCTCTCCAACATGGGCGGCTCAATACTGGCCGCCCGTCTGGGGGCCAAGTCTGTGGATCATATCGAGTATCTGGATGAAGCCGGGGTCAAGGCCCTGGCCGAGAGCGGCACCTGCGCCACCTTGTTGCCCGGCGCCTTTTACTTCCTGCGGGAAACCCAACTGCCACCGATAGCCTTGCTGCGCCAATATCAGGTGCCCATGGTGCTGGCCAGCGACTTCAACCCGGGGACTTCCCCCATCTGCTCAACCCTGTTGATGCTCAACCTGGGCTGCACCCTGTTCCGCCTGACGCCGGAAGAGGCCTTGGCCGGTGTCACCCGCAATGCCGCCCGCGCTCTGGGCCGCGAACAGCGCATAGGCATGCTGCGTCAGGGAATGGATGCCGACTTCTGCCTGTGGCGGATCTCAACTCCAGCGGAACTCGCCTACAGCTACGGCGTGAATCCGTTGGTGGATGTCATCAAGGGGGGCAAACTTATTCATCAATAAGTTTGGCAAGTGATTGGATGGCAGGTCACCGACCTGCTGTCGCTTGTGCGCCGACATCCCAGCGCCAGGGAATAGCTGCACAGCTTAGACTCATCAGTTTTAACTGGATTAGTCAGAATCCAGTCTGTCAGTTTCGTTTCCTTGACGTGACAATAGCTGACAGATTGGCCTAACCTGGTTCTGCCCCAAAATGAGTTATGCACGATATATGTAGTAATTTTACTAATCCAAAGTACCTCGAAGAAGTTACTTTCGCACGATGAAACTAATGAATGACTTTCTTTCTATCACCTGGTCTTGACAAAAAATAAAAATGAGCGACAACTTATCTTTAAAGTAGTATCTTAATCGTTGATAAAAATGATTTGTAATCGGACAGATTGAGAGATGATGAGATATGCCAATAACTGCCTATTCAAACACTTATAAACGAGAATTAGATGCAACTCAATTGGAGTCACTTTTTAATGAAAGTCCTCATTCTCTAGATGTTTCGTTTCAAAACTTTGTGAAAAATGACATAGAGTGCCCTTCATGCAATGTTACTGGTGGTTATATAGTTAGTGAGGGCATTTGTACAAGAACGGGTAGAACGGTATCTCAAGCTCACTTTGCATTTAGAAACGCTCAAGGAGTAGATGCACACTTACCATTTTGTGACTTCTATGATGGTGAAGACAAACAGAAATTGGTATCAAATGAGGGTAGAGTTGACTTCAGAAGGTCTCAGTCTGCTATAACAAGACAAATTGGAGTCATAGTTAGTATTGGGATAGAAAATAATATTTTCAGCCAAGGTGACATGAGGGATATGAGGCAATGGTTTCTTGATTTGAGGAAAAGTGGCCAAGAACTTTTTGATATCTCTCCACACATTGTCAATCTAGCCAGAAGCTCATACGTTAGATCTAAAAGAAATTTTGAAAAATTTGTCCCAGACGTGAGTGAAGCTTCAAAGGAAGGGTTTGATATCGATAGGGAAGTTTATGAATCTCTAAGCCATCAATATCCTCATTACAAATTGATTGAGTATTATAAGGAAAATCCATTCTATTTAGAAATAGCACAGAAGGCTGTAGTTAAAAAGGCTATTAAAATAATAAGAAACGACTCAAATTTCTTAAGTTTTGACCGAAGCGTACTCTTAGATAAGTATCAATTGACTCGTAAACTTTCCGATAAAATTGTTCAAAACGATGGTTTTCTATCACAAAATCTATCTCCTAGTGCAATTTTTAAATCTAATCCGTTAATGGCACTTTCAGCTTTACTACTATTTGTATCGAATTGGGATATTGATGAAGCATGGGGAAAGGTTGAAATAATTTATAAAATTCGGACAGTTAAAGATCATGATGCTGGCAACTTTATTGGCCTTAATCCATTTGCAAATTATAGTGCTTGGGTGATCATTAAAAAATTGATGGTCATAAAAGACACCCTTGAAGATAATCTAGACTATGACTATTTATTTAATGAAGAAAAATCACGATTAATGAAGTTATACGGTCTTAAAGGTTGAAGGAAACATACAGGACATCCTATAGGAAACATACAGGACATCCTAAACACTTTACGAGCTGCAAGGAAGCTCGTTGCAGGGGTCAGTCTCTGATAAATAAGAGGGTGTTCAAAATTCTGTGTCACGTTAAAAATCACAGATCGATG